>DAOUXE010000169.1 GCA_030666765.1 Methanosarcinales archaeon | reverse complement strand
TGTCAATCTCGTGTAATCTCGTGGTTTTTCCACCTCAGTTAAACATGTACTACTGACCCAACATTCGCTTACATCGATCTTCAATTTGGATAAACGAATGTAAAAAGCACAAAAGTGCAGTAATCATTAATTTATTTTTTATATTTATAGTTGCCCTAAAAACTCATGAAGGAGTAGTATAGATTTCATAATCTATAATATAATTAACAAAATAATTATTAATATAACTACCCTTTTCGAGAACCACAGAATCAGGCAGAATCAGGCAATTTTATACGGAAGACAAACTTTTCGGAAACACCATATTTATAAGCAAAGTCAGCAGATTTAAAGAAAACAAAAACAGATCAATACATGGAGGTGGATGGCACGTTCTTCGACAATATTATATACCGCGGTTATGAACGTCTGCTGACTGGGGAGATTAGGAAACACAATATACCATACCATATCGCGGTTATTATGGACGGGAACCGTAGATATGCTGATAGACTCGGCATCGTGCGCAATCTGGGGCATACGCGTGGCGCCAGGACGACAGAGTGGTTTCTTGACTGGTGCTGGGAAATCGGCGTGAAACAGGCAACGATCTATGCATTCTCAACCGAGAACTTCTCACGCACCGATGCTGAGCGTGCCACGATCTTCGATCTCATCATCAGAAAACTCGATGAACTGATCCATGATCCACGTACACACGAGAGGCAGATGCGGATCTCTGCAATTGGTGAGATGCATCTGCTGCCCCGCGATCTGCAGGATGCGATAGGGCGTGCAGAGGATGCGACCCGCTGTTATAATAAGATGTACCTCAACATCGCTACTGCTTACGGCGGGCAGCGCGAGATTCTCGATGCGGTGCGTGACATGGCTCGCAAGGTGCAGTCCGGCGAGCTACATGCGGATGATATCGATGAATCAACAATCTCCAGGCACCTCTACATGAACGGGACTCCGATCCCGGATGTTGATCTGATCATACGCACGGGCGGCGATATCCGCACCTCGAACTTCCTTCCATGGCAGGCGAACGGAAGCGAGTGTGCAGCATACTTCTGTGCGCCGTTCTGGCCGGAGTTTAGGAAGATCGACCTCCTCCGCGCAATCCGGGTCTATCAGGTGCGGGAACGCGAACGGAAGCATGCGGCAACGCGAAGGATCGTCGATATGCTTGCTGCATGCGGACATGCCGAACTGGAGGATGCCGTCGACCATGTCAGGCGTGCAATAGGTAAGAATGATACTACGACTACAGTGGCAGGGAATTGATTGGTCGCCCCTGGAATAAATCACGAATACGCCTGCATAATGTACTTGCTGGAAGTGAAACTTAACGAGACTGCTATAGTGGCGAGAAACTAGGGAACTCACAAATAAAAATCTCCCACCCACCAGTTTTACACACTGGTTCGAATGCCGGAAGTTAGAGTTCTTGTTGTACCAGGTCCAGGATCGCAACGAATCTGACGAGACTGGGGAGACGTATCGGTCGCTCCACCTCTAGGTGGACGTCGGTTAAAAGGAAAGAACCTTTATTCCATCCACCCCAACATACATCCATGTTTCTGGCACATCCGTATCTCCTCTTGCTTGCAATCCCTGTGCTCGTGGCAGCAGCATACCTCATCCGGAAGGGGCATAAGAAAGGGATAATCATCGCAAGGGCCATTGTGTTCCTGCTATTGATCGTAGCGCTTGCATCTCCTTATGATCTGGTCTCGCGAACCGTCTTTGATGAGACCCCAAGCGTCATCATAATCGATGATCACACCGCAAGCATGACACTCTTTGATAATGATACTGGGGCGCGCGTCTATGACCGGCTCCAGAGCCGCACCCCGACAAGCATCCACCAGATCACAGGGAACCGGTCAGCTATAGGGGATGCGATCACCGAGTTTGCGCAAGGGAATGACAACGTCCTGCTCGTAACCGACGGCAACAACAATTACGGGTTCGATCTGGCTGATACCATCGCATTCGCAACAACTATCAATACCACTGTCTGCGCTGTTAATCAGGAGCCGGAGCAGAACGATCTTAGCGTCGAGATCATCGGAAGCAAGGACGTGATCATGGATAGCGAGCAGTCGTTTGCAATTCTGGTGCGGCAGGCAGGTGATGATGATGCGAGATACACGCTCTCAGTCACGATAGATGACGTAAGGGTGATAGATAAGCAGGTTACCCAGACTAAGCGGGAGGAGACCATATCGATTCTACATACCTTTCAAAGCATAGGATCACATACCATAAAAGCAGAGATCATGACTGAAAGTGAAGATACAAGGCAGAATAATAATGTATTCTATAAATCGGTCTATGTGGTGCCGAAACCAAAGATTCTTCTCGCGACAGTACAAAACTCCCCACTATCCCAGACGCTTGCCGAACTGTACGACACAACAACTGTCAGTTCAGTGGCATCGGCCGATCCTGATAACTATCTTGCCGTGATTCTTGATAATCCTCATGTAAACGATCTTAGCAAAGATGAACTCGATACGTTGAGGATGTATCTGCAGAATGGGGGTGGGCTTGTGGTCGTTGGTGGGGATCGTGCGTATGATCTGGGTGGGTACTATGACTCGCAGTTCGAGACGCTGCTTCCTGTTAGATCTAAAGAGAGCGAAGGAGAAGGTAAAAACGTTGGTGTGGTTATAATAATCGATATTTCAGGAAGTGTCGGCACGAATTATGGTGATGATACTGCATTGAGTATGGAAAAGGCGTTGGCAATCAATATACTTAGAGGAATCAGCATAAATGACCATATCGGCGTGATAGCATTCAATCAACATGCACACACCGTATCTCCACTGACCAGAGGACTGTACAAGAGTACGCTTGAAGATAAGATCACGAAGTTGAAACATGGCGGAATCACCCACATGGACCCTGCACAGATTGCCGCTTCTGAGATGCTGGCTGGATATGTGGGCGCGAAGAGTGTGATCATCATATCGGATGGACGACTGACAAGTGGCGATGATATTTGCCTCGACCTTGCAAAGACGATGGCCGATTCCGGTATCACCACGTACGCTGTGGGCGTTGGCGATACGACAAACGAAGATTTCATGAAATCCCTTGCATCAGAGGGCCACGGAATCTATTACAACCCCACTGAATTGGAGCGGTTGAACATCATCTTTGGAGAGAAGCCGGAAGAGCCGGATGATACGACAAAAGGGGACTTTTCGATAAGCGTCTTAAATCCGAACCACTTCATCACAGAAAACCTTGCGCTCGCAGGCTCGATCAACGGCTACAACAAGGTCACCCCGAAGACCGGTGCACAGACGCTTGTCACGACAGGTGCGGGTAAGCCGGTTGTTACGGCATGGCGACTTGGTATGGGGCATGTGGTCTCCCTAAGCACAGATGACGGTGCAGGATGGAGCGGCGCGCTCTACAGCGGAGATAACGCTGAACTAATCTCGAGGATGGTTAATTGGGCGGTAGGAGATCCGAGAAGGAACGATGAGATCGTGATTACTGGTGATGATGTCTATCTCGGCGATCCCGCGGTTATCGATGTCAGGTCAGACACCATTCCGATCATAAATCTTGGTGGGACTCAACTTGAACTCTCGCAGATCGACAAAGACCGACACCAGACCTCGATTAAGACAGAGTCTCCTGGATTTCTGGATATCTCAGGATATTCGATCGCTGTGAACTATCCTGCCGAGTTTCTGGATGTTGGGTTCTCAGAAGACCTGAAGGACACGATCGATATGTTTGGCGGGTCAGTGTATGAAGAGGGTGAGATCGATCCGCTGCTTGAGAATTTAAGGGAACAATCCACACGCACGGTCCAGGAGCCGGAGGATATGCGATTGCCGTTCCTGCTCGCTGCGATGATTATCTTTGTTTTAGAGGTGGCGATCCGAAGGTTGCGGGAGATCCGAAGGTTGCGGAAAAATGGGTGACACTTTAGTTCCATGACCTGCTTAGTCATGCTCAGTAAGTCATGCTGGCACAATCGAAAACGCCAGTGAAGACACTTCTGATGACTTGTCGATCAAAGGTACCTCTATTGATATGCCGTTGAAATAGCAGGAGTTGATGGTAATCCCAAACAGGTGTGGCGAAAGCACCTTGGAACTGCGGAAAAGATCGTTTAACATGAGTTTCGACAATTCCTATTTAATCGACAAGTTAAATTAGAGAATACTTATATATCATAATTGGAAAGGCTCAGCACATCGCGTACAGTTGTGAAATTTTAGCGTAAAAACATAGCGCATC
>DAOUXE010000246.1 GCA_030666765.1 Methanosarcinales archaeon | reverse complement strand
AGGTCGGCATCAGATACGTGATGGCGGCAAACGAAGCAATCCTGAAGAATGACTGCGGCAACACCCTCTTCTTCTGGGCACCCACCAAATCCATCATCCTCGGGTACTTCCAGAAAGCAAGTGTGGAACTGGACCTTGACGCATGCGAAGATTACATGATCGTGCGACGCACAAGCGGCGGCGGCATCGCGTTCTCGGATGATTGGGGACGCCAGATCAACTACGGCGTCGTTGGTACGATCGACGACAGACTCTTCCCGCTCGATGTCACGGACTCATACCACCAGATATGCGGCGTACTGATCGACACCCTGCGCGAGTACGGCTTAAACGCCGATTTCAGACCCATAAACGATGTTATTGTCGATGGCAAGAAAATATCCGGCAATGCGCAGACCAGATGGGGCGGCAAACTCCTCCAGCACGGAACGCTACTTCTGGACTTCGACATAAAAGAGATGCTCCGCATATCCAACATCCCAATTGAGAAGATAAGCGACAAACAGATCGCTTCAATCGAAGAGGGGATGACGTGGGTGGATAAGGAACTCCCCATAAAACTGGACATGGAAGAAGTTAAGGGCGTGGTGCGGCGTAAATTCGAGGAGCGCTTCGGCGTGAGACTCGTGGATTCAATGATTAGCGAGAGCGAGGAAGCGATGGCACAGGAGCTTTTGCCGAAGTATGAGTCGGATAAGTGGAATTATCGGCTCTGAAATTCAGAAAAACCCAGGCTACCTCGATTTAATATCCTCTGCAAACCACAATCAGAGGGGGATCGCCGTGGGCGAGTTCATGCCAACCCTGCTGTTTTCGTCACCCCCTACTCTCGCCCAGAGGTGGTATTTAGTGTAATACAGCTCTTCTGGTACCCCCCATCCCGGAATTTCCATTTTTATACCTTCTTTAGCAGTTATTATCAATACCCGGCGTAGCGTTCCCGCTCTTTCGCAATCAATCCCCCGTAATACGCACAGGCAGCCTCCGCAGTCATCAGGTCGCGCTCATCACAGTCGCCTCTGACCTCAACCATGCAGATGTTGTACGGATCGCTGTTTATGATATTCGGATCATCCCACAACCGGTCATTGACACTGACGACCGTGCACTCGAACGGAAGCGAGATCTGCGATACTGCCTTGATGGTCTCATAAGCGATCAGAAAATCATCCTTTGGGATCACATCGCCGACATCAGGGAGATCAATATGCACAATCTCTTTTGAAAGTGACTGACCAAGTTCTGTCAGCCCGATCATGATCCTGTCACGATGATGCTTTACCCATACGTGATTCTTCAGGTATAATCGATCCTCAGGAAACTCAAAATCTTCAACTTTCATGTATCTACCTCATATTTACTCTTTATATCTCTTTATCTGAACGCTGACTACATCGCCACATTGCGGAAGATGTTCACCATATCCCGTAGGAACCAATTTTATTAAAGGTTTATCGAAGAACAGGATGAATGATGCGCCCGCAACATCAAGTGGACGGTTTTCCCGATCAAAGACGCCCAGACTCACACTGGACGAATGTACCATAAACGAATTGCCGATGGATCTGAAACAGTCAAACGGTGGCGCATCACGGCACTTCCCCACAAGCCCGAATCTGTGCAGCGCATGATCACGCGTATGGATGAATCCATCAAGCAGGAAACCGCCGACAGAATAACCATTGAAATGCCCGTCCGTGCTGTAATCAGGGCAGTCGACGAGCGCATAGCGCTTGCATGAATCGACCACATCCCCTGTAAAATCGAAGATATCAGAACCTCTATCCACGCCCCTAAGAAAATCCCGTCTAACCACTCCAACCGGCAGATCAAGCGGCATATCGCTCGTTGCTCTGAGATAGTCATCCGGCATCCGCACCTCGACATGCATATGGGAAAAGTTCCAGAAGTAGAAATACCCACTCCTGATGAACGTGCCAAAATACTCGCCAGTGCGTACACGATCTCCGATACCCAGATCGGGCTTGACATGCAGAATCCGCACAATCAAACGCCCACACCTAATTGCGGTCAGGTACTCTTTGAAATTGCGGTCTCTGAAGGGCGTGGGGGTCTCGAACTCTCTGATATCCATGATGACGCCGTCAACAGGCGAAGATGCAGGCGAGCCGAAATCGCCATACGCAATGTCCACAGCACTGCCGGTCTCGTGCGCCGCGAAAGGACTCTTAAAAAACGAGACCGCAGCGTCATCGGGCGCCATGAGGCGGATGTCTCCATATGAGGCTGCGAGTTTCATGTCATCACCCCTCTGACCATTCACTCTCTGACCATTCGCTGTAGGAGCAACACATATTACCAACCTCACGAATCGCCAGTCCGATCTCGCCGCATAATTGATATGCGCTCCGGCTCGGGACCGCGATCCTGTCGATGCCTGCGAGTATTGCACATCGATCGAGCCGTGAGCGGTACCTGCCACCGGGGCGCACGCAACTCAATGAGAGTGGCGTCTGCGGAAATATCTGTCTCGCTTTTGCGATCACGGAGGAAACGTCCTCAAACGCGGGATACGGTGCGTCTGCGCAGACCGTTCCTCTCGTCGGGATGAAGACGACGATCACGACTGCCGCGGGATCGTATCTTCTCACGATCTCTAGCGCTCGTAACTCGCCGTCGAGTGCACCGCTGCCGAGCCCCACGATGATATGCGGCGCAATCGGGATATTCGCTTCTGTTAGATACTTCAGCGTGTTCTCATAATCGCTCACCGTGTTCGGAAGTCCGAGAATCTCTGAGATTGTTCTGTCACTTCCGATACAATCAACAAGCGCCATATCAAGCCACGCGGCAAGGGAGTTTGCCTGCTTCCGGTCAACAATCCCTGTGTGTGCGCTGATCAACAAGCGTGCCCTATCCTTGATCTGCCGGATCTCGTCTGAAAACTCGTATGTCGGAACCGAGCCGTCGAGTCTGCTGCCGCCTGAGAGAAGAATTCCTTTTCGCCCACGTCTGGCAAGACTTTCGACGGCTGTGCGGAGTTTACCGCAGCTTCCGTCTATCATGTGCTTCAGATAGTGTTTTTCGCAGTGCTTGCAGTTTAATTCGCAGTCTGTGCCTGTGATGGAGATTGGGGTGAACGGCTCGTTATAGAAGAGGATCTCGT
>DAOUXE010000051.1 GCA_030666765.1 Methanosarcinales archaeon | reverse complement strand
GTGGCAATTCAATACATTTTATAGGTGCTAGAAATCACTTAGCAGTTCATCTGAAGATATTTGCTCGCAATGAGGATTTATTCTGTATGACTGATATGAATTGGAACTATAGATATGCTTTTAATAGCGATGGAGTGAAAGAGAGTGTAGATTGGTTTAGGACAAAAGCAAATTCAAACACAAGTGATGGGTTGAGTATTGAGCCATACGAGAATGAAATATGTATTTCTAATAGTGTTGTTAACACAAAATTACTTTCTTTTGTTGAGCGCCCCCCCATCCCAAAAATTCCAGAGATGGATGACGGAGTACTGGTTCAAATTGCGGATCTGAAAGAGATGGTTGGACAAGTGAGTTCTATTGGGGAAGAAACTGTGAGATTAATATTGTCTGACTCAGAACTTCGAATGAGCGGCTCTACGCACGATCATACAGTTTATACTGTGCATACCGTACGTCCCCAAAAAAGTAATAAAACAGAACAAGAACGATCTACTCTTTGCTTTAAAGCGATGCTATTGATTAGCTGTCAACTTGCTTCTGAAGTTACCTCCAGTTCAGCCGAGTTAAGATTTTATCAGGGTGGAGCATCTCAAATATATGCCACCGGAAGTAATGTTTCAGTGCGTTGTCTTTTAACGGCAGTGAAACAATAGTGATTTACACCCATTAAAGTATCAAGCAGGTAACATCATGAAGGGCGGTCGAGGGGTGAGGGCGAGTCTGGGACAAACATGGACGTGTATAACTCAACGCCCACTATAAAAGGATGATAAAGTTGGATAATAATCGACGCGGTACAAAGACGAGTTCTTTTGGAACATCGGGTAGAATAAGCCATGATTCCACAGCATTCTACGCAGGTAAGCTGTACGAAAGTCTGCCAAAGGAAAAGAAAGTTGAATACATAGAGAATCCGATCCCACCCGAATCATTAAATAGAATCCTCCAAAAATCATCCGAATCGATGGATGACCTGCCAGATAACAGCGTTCACCTGATGGTAACCTCCCCCCCATACAATGTCGGAAAGGAATATGATGAGGATTTGACTCTGGAAAGCTACCGCGAATTCCTGAAAAAGGTATGGAACGAAGTCTATAGAGTCCTTGTACCCGGAGGACGCGCCTGCATAAACGTTGCAAACCTCGGCAGGAAGCCTTACATCCCGCTTCACGCATTCATCGTCGAAGACATGATCGAACTTGGATTTCTGATGCGAGGCGAGGTCATCTGGGATAAGGCGTCCAGCGCAGGTTCCTCGACCGCATGGGGTAGCTGGAAGTCCGCATCCAACCCGACGCTCCGGGATGTGCACGAATACATCCTGATCTTCTCCAAAGACACATTCGGGAGGAAGAACCCTCTGAAACGAGAGAACTCAGTATCAAGAGATGAATTCCTCGAACTCACAAAGAGCATCTGGACGTTCCCGTCGGAATCTGCAAAGAAAATCGGGCATCCGGCACCGTTCCCGGTGGAACTGCCGCACCGGACGATCCAGCTATACACGTTCGAGGGCGAGGTCGTTCTCGACCCGTTTATGGGTAGCGGGCAGACCGCGATCGCAGCGATAAAGTCGAGGCGTAGTTATGTTGGCTACGAGGTTGACTATGGGTATGCTAAGCTTGCAGATAAGCGGGCTAAGGAGTTTCGATTTGAATTTGACACTCCTAAGATATCCGATTTCGCGGATACTTGAGAACCCCGTTGATCTGTGATCTCGTCAGAGAGCGCGGTCGCAGCCATCAGGAAAAATATTTAAGGTATTATATCCGATTGTAATTGTGTGATCCCAATGGGTGCAGTAGATTTTCCAGTAAATATGGATGAGGAACTCAACATTCTCGTGAAAAAAGGGTATTACCTTAACAATACACATGAATAGAAATACCAGAGGCACGGGAATATAGCGGATTCGCTGGTGAAGTGTAGGTTTGGCGCAGGCACTCGAGGAGACGGCTTGAATCGCGGAAAGAGACCAAGGCGGCTCTGAGCTTGTGTGGCACAATATCAGAAGAGTGGAGTATCCGGAGGTCATAGGTGCTGTAAGTGCCACACTGGAGTATGCGTGCATGAATTTCATCCCAAAGCCGCCCCGATGCAAAAGAATTAATATCACAGCCACGTAACTGTACTCGGTTTTTCTATAAAATAAAGAGGCGTAGCATGTATCTGAAAACAAGACTGGTTGACACCGTTCGCATCGACCCTGAGCAGCTTGGGATGCCGATTATGGCAGCTGTAGGACAGGCGCTTCGCGATAAACTGGAAGGGCAAATCGACAAGAAACTCGGCGCACTGGTTGCTATCCTCGATGTAGTAGATGTCGGCGACGGGCACATCCTCTGTGGCGATGGAGGTGTGTACTATGAGGCGACATTCGACGCGCTCATGTACAAACCCGTAATGCAGGAGGTAACGGAAGGAGTTGTCGTCGAGGTCGTCGAATTTGGCGCGTTCGTCGGTGTCGGACCGCTCGATGGACTGATCCATGTGAGCCAACTGACCGATGATTTCGTATCTTATGACGGGAAGAACAGTCGTCTCGTCTTCAAGGAGAGTGGGCGGGCGATCACAGAGGGTGATAAACTACGTGCGCGCATCGTTGCGGTCAGTTTGAACGAACGGGACCCGCACGAGAGCAGGATAGGGCTTACGATGCGCCAGCCAACACTTGGTAAACTGGAATGGCTCGAAGAGATTGCAAAGGAAGAGGGTAACAAAGAAAAAACTACGAAAGAAGAGAGTAGCAAGGGCGGGAAAGAATGAGTGAACAAGCATGTAGGGACTGTCACAGGATCGTGAGCGGGCAGAACTGTCCGGTATGCGGATCAAGCTCGCTCAGCAAGGACTGGAGCGGATACGTCATAATCATAGAGCCGGAACTCTCGAGTATCGCTGCGAAACTGAATATAATGACTGCCGGAGCGTATGCGCTGAAGGTGCGATAAAGTGCCTCTTCTTCTTTCGGATCGCCTGAAATCGAGACTGAAAGTCCCGCATGGGACGCTGTATTCCGGATCCGGACGAAAGACCATGGACCTGCTGAAGAGCGCGCCGGATTGGGGGAGTCCTGCAAAGATCATCTCTGTTGGTGATGTCACGACCTGTAACCTGATCGAATCAGGCATCCTACCCGACATCTGCATCGTCGATCACCTTACATGCAGGACGGAGGTGTCCGATGAAGTCAAAAATCGCATCCGGCATCCACTATATTATGAGGTCACTGTAAAGAACCCTGCCGGCACAATCACACCCGACCTTGTGACTGCTATAATAGATTCGATGAAATGTGAACGCCCCATTCGTATATTTGTGCAGGGCGAGGAGGATCTCGCAGTCATGCCTGCGGTAGTTCTTGCACCACTCTCCTCGATAGTTATATATGGACAGCCATCGAGTGGATGTGTGCTTATCAAGGTGACCAGTGAAAAAAAAAAGGAGATACGAGAACTCTTGAAACAGATGGAAGATGCTAACGATGGCAAATTGCTACGGAGGATGCTTTAATGGCTATTGAGATCGTAAAGGATGAAGAGAATGTACTTCTGAACAGACGGGATATTGTATTCAAGACCGACAAAATCGGCATGTCAAGAAAGAGTGCGAAGAACACGCTTGTGGCACTTCTCGACACTGTTCCCGAACTGCTGATACTCGATCGGATGAACTCACAGTACGGCACGCAGGATATCTTAGGATACGCCCGTTTGTACGACAATGAGCAGAATCTGCTCCGAATCGAACCCGATTATATGATTGCGCGCAATGCGCCAGCAAAGAAGAGTGATGGGGGCGAGAGTTGATCATGCGCGTAAACGAATACTATACCATAAAAGAAAATAAGATCACACGTTCGAGACAGTTCTGTCCGAAATGTGGCAGCGGCGTCTTTTTGGCCGAACATGCAGACCGCATGACATGCGGAAGATGTGGATACACCAAATACAAACAGAAGAAGGGATAAGTGGTGAAGTATCGTCCGATTGTTGCCCTGTCTCTTCTGATGGTGGTGGTTGTAAGCTCGCTCGGGTGCATCGCCTCTACCGATCCTATGGAGGGGGGGCAGTTGTCAGCGGTCAGGGGGACGCTTGGAACGATGCCCCTAATCGATGTCGGTGAAGCGATTAACATCACCGCAAACAACGATACGATCAAAGAATTCATAAGCCGGAAGTTCACTACGCCGAACCGGAGGAGTGTGCAGGCAGTGCTCGTTCAGAACTCCATATACACTATCATCAAACCATCTACGGATGCTAATGGGTCGTCCTTGTGGGACGTCAATCGGTCTGCAAACGTCAGTAAGTCACCATTCCTCTGGAAGGTCGATCTGATCGAGCGGAGTTGCAATTGTGGCAGTAGTGGCAAGAATCTATATATTGCAACCGCACTGGTAGATCCACAGACCGGGGAGATTGTGAACGCAAAGACATACACGATGTCTGAAAACAAGTATGGGCAGAGTACCTGCATAAGTGCTTGCCACAAGCAATCAATATACGAAAAAAGCCCCTAATATCGATAATGCTCAGATCTACCGGTATCTCCGGGCTTGATAAGATTCTCGGAGGATTTCCAAAACCATCGACCATCCTCATAGCAGGTACCGCTGGTGTCGGCAAGACGATGTTCGTGCTTGATTCGCTATCGAGCATGGCAGAAGACGAATCAACACTCTACATTCCGATCACCACCAGACAAGAGCGGGGAGGGGATTTTGCAGATGCTTTTCCATTCATGCATGAATCGATCGCGCTACATCCGATCGACAGGATATCTGCAGAACGCGATCCATTGTCTGCGTTGATCGATATCGGGAATGCCGTCGCATCTTCAGGTGCTAACAGGGTTGCAATAGACCCAATAACACCCATCGGATCTGCATTTCCGGAACAGGAGCGACATCGGTTCATAGGCACGCTCGATTCGATGGCGCACGAATGGGGTGCGATCACATTAGTCACCGGCGAATTGGCCGCATCCGAGATTCACACAGCGGTTGTCAGCCATTTTATGGATGGGGTTCTGTATCTCTCTTATGAAGAGAGCGAAAAACATGTTTTACGCAATCTCAGGATATTCAAAACCCCGAACATCGCGGGTAATCAAGTATTATCAAATATATTCTCCTTTAACATCTCCGCAGGTAGGGTGCAGGTGTTCCCACATCTGAAGGGTGGTGCAGCGCACCCGGATCTCTCGGTACGCGTCCCGACCGGCATCCTGGAACTGGACCGGATGCTGGAGGGGGGAATCCCTGAAACATACTCAATGATGATTGCTGGCGGTGCGGGTACAGGGAAAACTATTTTTGGATTGCAGTTTGCCAACAAAAGCCTTGAAAATAATAAACCAGCTGTTATAGTCTCATTTAATGAATCTCCGGACCAACTGATGGCTGAAGCGATGCGGCTTGGCTGGGATATGCAGGAGCACATCGAAAATGACATGCTCAGGTTCGTTTATCCATCTGAACAGGTCTCTTCCGATGAGCATCTCTGGCAGATCAAGGACGCAGTCGAGTCGATCGGTTCCGGATCGGTGGTCTTCGATGGGATCACAAACATGAAGACTGTGTTTTGCGGATCTGTAAATGCCATGGACTATATATACTCGCTGACCAGGTACTTAAAGTACAGACATGTCACCTCACTTTTCACAAGCGAGATCGAGAACGTCTTTTCATTCGGGATACCGGATGCTGGCATCTCTTTTTTGGTGGATGGTATCGTATCGCTTAGGTACATCAAGAAGGAGTCGGTCTTGCGAAAACTCTTGCTAATCCTAAAGATGCGTGGAACCGATCACGACCGCAGGATAAAGGAGTATGCAATAACTAATCATGGAATAGATGTCATGGAGTGGTCTGATTGAAATATGCCGTGATAGTATGCCCGAAATGCAAAAGCCATGTGCAGATTATAGAGGCTGGTATAAAATCGACCGTGTGCCAGCGATGTGGTAGCAGACTGGACATAAAGAAACTCAAGATCTGGCACACAACCACTGATCTTGCTGATGCGGTCTCGGTGCGCACTGCGCTTCTGATGAAACTGGATGAATAATCTTGATTTGTGGTCCCTGGTCAGGTCAGTGAAATATGAGTCTTTGGCATCTCGCGTTGCGGTTACCAAAACCCCGGAGACTTTTTGATATCTCGAAATAGGGTTATCGGAAAACCACAGAGTGATACAGAGGGGGCTAATAAAGATGAAAACAAAAACTCTCTGTGACCCTATGTGCCCTATGTGGTTCAATCGTACTTATCACAACCGGATCCTCCGGAATAGTGGAAAAGTACGCGCATTTGCAAGTTACAGAGAGCGCCTGAAACATCATGTCAGTGAAACGCCAGGTTCAGTATCGCAAGCGTGGCAACGACCGCTTCCTCGAGCCGGACCGTCGCGGTACCCTGATCTGGCAGGACATTTAGCGTATAGTCAAATTCCACAATAGAACTATTCTTTCTCTCCCCTCTCCTCTCTTCATCCAGGATCTCAGAGATTCCTTTGTGCGGCGCGCCAAAGACCACCAGCACATCCTCTGATCCGGATTCTACCCCTATCTTCCTAAGCAGGTCGGCATCGATAGATTCGCCATACTTGCTGGTCGCAATTCTAAGTCCCGGGGCTTGGGTTAATGCTAGGGTCAAGGTCAGTGCTCTGCTCAGATTACCGGCTCTCGCAACAGAATATCCCCAGTACCCGGTGATCTCGTCGTCACCGACAGGAATCGCCTTAAGCGGCTTATTCGATGTGATCTGCACATTCACACGCTCACCCTTCTGCATGGAAACATTCAGAAATGCGAATCGCTTCGACCCGATATCCACCCATGAACCGTTTTCATGCACCCTGACCACCACCCCAACACGGGTATCCCCGATCTCGATCTTGTCTGCATCAAGGGGGTGGTGCGGTGTCCGTAGCGGTGGGATCGTGCCAGCATACCGCAGATCGTCCGCCAGTGGGATCAGGCGTTTTCGCAGGTACTGCGGGGTTTCAGCATAATTAAGGATTCTCTCGATCAGTTCTGTCTCGTCGAGGTCGGGATCATGGTATATGATGATTCGATCCGCACGGAATACCGATGCCGCCCGCGCGATCTGCCCGATTTTTGCAGTCTTGCTGCGCAGG
>DAOUXE010000250.1 GCA_030666765.1 Methanosarcinales archaeon | reverse complement strand
TGTGGTTTTGAATTTTTGAATAATACAACCGGGATGAAAAAAGTCCCACAAACTGAGACATGGTTTATCGGATTCTATGGTACCATCAAGTCCGAATGCCCATAACCAATGACCCCACAACCACAACATAGTTGAGCAAGCACGAGAAAACCCAATCACAGACCACCATGAAACCTCTACCCACCAGCCCCACCACCAAGTACGTGCCCGGCAGATCGATCGCGGAGATCAGCGAGCAGTATAATATCCCGGCAGATGCGATCATCAAACTCGGATCGAACGAAAACCCGCTCGGACCCGCACCTTCCGCGGTCAGAGCCATAATAAAGCACGCAAACAATGTCAGCATATATCCCGATAGCGATGCATCGGCCCTCTGCGATGCACTATCAGGATATACCGGCTACCCAGGCGCAAACATCGTGGCAAGCGCGGGGATGGATGGGGTCATCGATACCATGATGCGGATGCTGATGCCAGGTGAAGCAATAATCCCGGTGCCGACCTTCAGTTACTATGGCATCACGGCACGCACGCACCATGGCACCCCGGTCTTCGTATCAAGAGATGAGAACTTTGGCTTAGATCCACAGGCGATCCTATCACAGGTGACTAATGAGACGCGAGTCATCTTTCTATGCTCCCCCAATAACCCAAGCGGAAATCTGGTATCAGAGTCAGACCTCCGGACGATCCTTGCGGGGTGCGGTGACTGCAATGGCTGTGATGGTTGCGGTGCGGTCGTGTTTCTCGATGAGGCATACATCGAATTCTCGGAAAGGAGCATGATACACCTTGTACGGGAATACGATAATCTGATGGTCGGTCGCACGCTCTCAAAGGCATTTGGGCTTGCCGGCTTGCGGGTTGGCTACGCGGTCATGCCCGAGAAGATGCGAGATGAGTATCTAAGATATGCGACCCCGTTTTCAGTCAGCAGTCTCGCAACTGCGGCAGGCATAGCAGCGCTTGGCGATGATGCGCACCTGAAACAGAGTGTTAAACTTGTTCGGGACGGGCGCAAAGTGTTAATGGAGATTCCATTCAAGGTCTATCCGTCAGAAGCGAACTTCGTGCTCGTGGATGTCTCACCGCACCAGTCAGGCGAGGTATGCGAGCTCCTTGCACGCGAAGGAATCATCGTGCGGGACTGTTCGTCATTCCGCGACGCAGGAGACACTCTTGTTAGGGTTAGCGTCGGAACGCCAGAGCAGAATGAACGTGTGGTGGAGGCGTTTTCGGAATTTAAGAGTTGTAACGTAGCCACCTTATGATGCAATAAGATTTTGATTGTGTTATAATATTAAAAGTGACTATTCGTAAGCACCCATGATCCTCCGGATTCAATGTTCTTCGGAAAAAGTCTTCACTCATATACGATATTCATCTAATTTTATGCTGATTCGATTGTTTACGTTAGAATATTAAAGTATCCATACAAAACAGAGAAGAGCCCAAAAAATCGGACTAAACCCGGAGTCCTTTAACCAGTGCAACAAAGAGTCCCCCGATTATAATGTCCGCAGTAGAACCCGGATTTACCTTTTCAAGGATCAATCTCTCGTCAAATTCGTGAACTTTGGATTTTATCGATGACAAATCCTTGCTGCCACGAATAACATCAGATGCACGATTGCTTATCTCGATTGACTTGTCCCTGCCGAACTTTGTACGGATAAAGGTATCAGGTGTCTCTGCAAGCATCCGGAGGAACGTGCACACGATAGCGTCATTGATGCTCATCGTATCCGCCTTCTTTATGATCATGTCCGCTCACCTGCTTGTCCGCTCAAACCCGCTCACCCACTCGTTTGCGATCAGATCGTGGTCGGCAGAGAGTTTCATCAGATCGATGAGTTTGACCCCATCTTCCCGAATCCTACCACTTGAGTTTGATTCTCCAAGGTCGAAGTCAGGAACAGAGTCGATACGAACTTCAGCAATCGAGAACGCACGATAAAACTCGACCGCGTCCTTAGAAGTGGTATCCAAAACAATCTTCGATGCTTGCGTTTTGCTTCCGGCAGCCATCAACAGTGGTATTAGCAGCACGAACGCGCCAAAATGCGTATTTCCTCCGCGCTGCCACCGCATGGACTCCTCGGCTGCCGCCCGTATCAGCGCGCCAGCGCCGGTGCGCGACCTTGCCGCCTCTTCCAGCACAGGGTACGTCCCGACCGCTGACGCCAGGAAGTGCTCGAAGGTCGTGTCAGGAAAGTCGTGATCCCGATCCACGTTGCCGGGTTTCGGATGGGCAGCGACCTCGAGAACCATTGCAAGTTGTGCGCAGCGCGCCAGATGTGATGGGTTGTTCATATCTCAGTATGCTCCTTTCGTATCGTCCCCTCTATAGCCGGGGCATCCGGGGGGCTTGCCGCACAAAACACCGCCGCTAACAAAGCCCCCCTCACAGACCGATCGCTCCTGCCGCTGTCTGCATGATCATAAGCGCATCGAGGGATGTGACGCAGTTGTCGCCGCTGACATCTGCAGCATAGTCGTATTCGCCACTGGCTGCGATCCGGAGCGTGATTATGGCATCTGCAGAGGTGATCTGACCATCATGGTTCATATCTCCGCGGAGCATTATTACTATTGTTTTACTTATTATGCATTTTGTTTCTTCATCATCTGTTACCGTCAGATTCACGACGTAATTTCCTACTAATGCATAAGAATGGTTGATACCAGGTTCTGTTATGTCCATACTATTTCCATCTCCAAAGTCCCATTCATAGCTTGTTATGTTACCCCCATCAGGGTCATAAGAACCGGAGGCGTTGAAGATTATCGTTTCATTTACAACCGGTTGTGGGGGACAATACGTGAAATTAGCGATAGGTAGGGCTTTGGTCTTGAACCACCAGTAAGGACCCCGGATGGTGCCATCGGGGGTGTGAGCTTCCACATGCCAGTAGTAAACCTTGTTCAATTCTATCTCAGGAAATGGCATCTTAGGTGTGGCTAAATTCTCACCCACTTTCTCCAGGGGCGTAATTGCACCTTCACCGAAATAGAGGTCATAGCCAGTAGCACCTGCTACCGCACCCCATCCGAATGATTGGTTCAGATCTGTAATTG
>DAOUXE010000223.1 GCA_030666765.1 Methanosarcinales archaeon | reverse complement strand
CGAATTTCATGAATGTGGAGCTTTATCGGATGAATTGGCTAGTACTTCCCAAAAATTGTGTAAATATTAGCATATAAAACCACGAGATTACACAAGATTAACATAGATATCTTGTAAAAATCCGTGTAATCTTGGGGTCCCTATCACGGGGTGTGGGAATGTTCCAAAACACGACCGCATCCGCCACAAACCATGCCAACACCTGCCGGAAGCGAAACTTAAATCTGTTCACTTGCGCAAAAAGGTAGCCATGCCACGAGTAGCAGTTGGAGGGACGTTCGATCCGCTCCATGATGGTCACGAAGCACTCATCAGCCGTGCGTACGAACTCGGTATGGGCGGCGAGATCATTATCGGACTGACGTCGGACGATCTTGCAAGAAGGCGCGTCCAGCCGGTCGCGGATTACAGAGTTAGGGAGCGCGAACTGAACCGCTACGTGACCGACCGGTTCGGGATATCGCCAGAGATCACAGCCCTGCACGATCCGTATGGCACTGCGCTTAGGGAATCCTTCGATTACATCGTGGTATCTCCTGAGACGTATCCTGTTGCGGAAAAGATCAATGAACTCCGCAGGAAACGAGGGATGTCCACTATCGAGATAGTTTTGGTGCCCTTTGTTCTGGCAGAGGACGGGATACCGATCTCGTCCACGCGCATCAAGAACGGTGAGATCGATTTGCATGGGCGGCTGATAGATTGATAAAAGATTACGGACTATAATGATCTGATGACTGAGATATCCAGCATGATCATCACGCATACGAAAGCGAGTATCGATGATATTGAACATGCGTGGCACGGCACAGTCGGGGACCTGTTGCGCAGGCTGCACTCGCATGAACTGGTACATGAGTGTGCCGTGCTGATGACATGCAACCGTGTCGAGGTGTATGTAGTCTCGCCGAAGGGCAGCAGGGTCTTGTTCGATTATGCAAAGAAGATGGGTGTGCCTGAAAGGATCGTCGAGTTCAACGACCACGAAGAGTCGGTATTACACTTGATGAGGGTCGCATGTGGGCTCGAATCGATGATCGTTGGCGAGGATCAGATACTTGGTCAGATCAAGGAACTGTATCATTCCGCCAGGCAGGCAGGCGTCACAGGAAAGGTGCTGGATACCGCTTTTGAGAAGGCGATTCACGTGGGGATGAGGGTGCGGTCAGAGACGCGGATCAACGAGGGATCGGTATCCATCGGATCGGCGGCAGTTGATCTCGCAGAGGATGTACTTGGCATGCTTGAGGGGAAGACTGTTGTGATCATCGGCGCAGGCACGATGGGGACGCTCGTTGCACACGCGCTTGCGCACAAGAATGTTTCCGCGATATATGTCGCAAACCGCACCTTTGAGCGGGCAGAGGAACTTGCAGAGGAGTTGGATGGATTTGCAGTCAGGTACGAAGAGAAGGATAGGTACATCGCAGGTTCGGACGTTGTGATCAGCGCAACATCGGCACCTCACGCGGTTATAACTGTGGAGATGCTGCGGCAGATCATGGAGAAGCGCGAGAATCATAACAACCATAATCGTGATCTGCTCTTGATCGATATCGCCACCCCGCGGGACATCGAAGAGGCAGCAGCTGATCTGCCGGAGGTGAAACTCTACAACATCGACGGACTCAAGGAGATCAGTGATAGGAATCTTCAAAAACGGCTGCAAGAGGTTGAAAGTGTCGAAAAGATAATTGGGGATGAGTATAAGTTACTTGAACTGCGGTACAAGAGTCAGCGTGCAGATGTACTCATAGCAGCACTGTACAGCCGGATACGGGACTTGAGGATCCGCGAGAGAGAACGTGCCGTCAACCGGCTCTCATCAAAACACACACTCGGGGATTTTGAACGCCAGGTGCTCGACGACCTCACGCACGCCATCACCAACAAGGTGCTGGCAGAACCAACAAAGACGCTGCGCAATGCCGCGGCGGAGGAGGATCTAGACTTCCTCGAGACGGCTGCTGCGCTCTTTAAGCTGGATACGACTGAGGGATGATTTTGTGCGGATCGGTTCTCGAGAATTGCTGGATACGATGTATCGTGGGGGTGTTGAATATTTTTCATATATTGCAAATACAGACCACAATCTTTGTGCGTATGTTGCGTACTATATTTGCAGGATGGATAAAAAGCTCGTAATCGATTACTTGAAACTTGAAGACGAGAAACTACTGGTGGCGGACCGGAGATGCGTCGCAGGCAGATAAAGGCATTATCAGAAAAGAATAGGTCGAAAAAATACGGGAAATTGAGGATCTGGAGCGGATAATATGCCTTTCCGGAATACGACGGAGCGGCAAGACGACAATACTGTACCGATACATCGATCAGCTCTTAAAAATCGGTGATCCACAGAAGATCATTTATGTGAGTGTGGACAACCTTCTCGGAAAAGTGGACTCCATTCATGACATCCTGAATACGTACTTCGAACTCACGGGAATAGATCCGGTCAGCGAGGAGGTGTACATATTCTTAGATGAGATCCACGTCCGGAAAGAGTGGCAGACTCAGTTGAAATACTACCTCGATTCCCGCGCAGCATGCAGATTTATCGTAGCAGGATCATCAAAAACTCTGCTGTATAAGGACGCCTCCGATGGTCTGGTTGGGAGAATATGGTTTATAGATGTCTTTCCGTTGACATTCAAGGAATTCGTAGAGTTTAGTGGAGTATCCTTGCCAGGAATTGCATGCAAGAATCGATGGCTTTCAGGAACTTGAGAAGGCATAACTTCAGTGTGATTACAGAGAGGCAGCGTCTGTTGTATCTTATGAATCTTTATCTCGAGGTGGGCGGCTATCCTGAGTGGTTCAAGATCCGGGATGTTGAGCGGTGGTACAAGGGTTCTTAGCGAGGATTACTTCTCGCTGATACTGTTTCGGGACATTACATGCGTGTTTCGGGTGAAGGACGGGATGCTTCTCGAAAGACTGGCAATGGATATTGCGATGTTCTTTACCGAGTGATTCACCTACCAGGGCTTATTCGAACGTCTGGGCGTGGACCGAGAGACGTTGAAACTGCATCTGTAATATCTTTCGAGTTCCATGTTCACATCCGTAGCCAATGTCTACACCCGCGCAAGGGATGCGGTTGAGAAACGAGAGAAGAAACTATACTTCTGCGAAGAGAGGATGAGGAGATCTCTCACGCTCGATAAGGATAAGGGGATATCTGCGGAAAACGTCGTGGCGTGACATCTTATCAAGAGGATATATGGCTCAAAAGTATTTTTTAAGCCATATTACTGGAAGGATAAGTATGAGGTCGATTTCATCTATGATGATGCTTCAACCGTCCTGCCGGTTGAGGTGAAGTACAGGGAACGCGTCACATCAACCGACGCGAGAGGGCTTGTTGAGTTTATG
>DAOUXE010000085.1 GCA_030666765.1 Methanosarcinales archaeon | reverse complement strand
TGTGAAAATCCGTATAATCATGTGGTTCCTATCACGAGTTACTCGCACATGTACTTTTGCTACTTTATTGCTCGGTGAGCAGTTAGAGATCCCGAATGGCTACGAATTAAGCGAATTACACGAATTTGGTCGCCACAAAATCCATCGATTTCACTGGATTTTTCGACTGTGCCGGTAAATAATCGATATGATTGGTCGTTTATTCACCGCAACGCGAGATACCAAAGACCTTAAAAACAACAGCAGAGTACGCGGAGGGTGAATAGCTTCATTCTCCTTCTCCGCGGTATCTGCGGTTAAATTCCCTGTTTGGTTACGGAATATTTCAGAATTCAACCAATTTTGCAACCGCATACGCAGGAAACACCTTCGACACTCCTTCCCCGTACATCCCGGACACGAATGAGCACTCCACCCCGTCAAGCTGCTCCACCGCATCCCTGATCAGAAACTCGCCAAGCCCGGTGCCAACGACGCGATTAAGCCCGTACCGCGCAAGAGCATTATCGATCGCGTCTGAGAGTTCCTGCACCTGCTTCTCCTGCACCTGCTCTGCAATGGTGCGCACGCCAGAACCAGAAGAACCCTCAATCTCGTCAGGATCTGCGCATACGATGCGTGCAAGCCTCCTGATCGAATCCGGTACGGTAGTTCCTGCATGGTCCGGCGTTTCGCAGGTGTAATCCACTTCTCCAATCGTTCCGAGCACAATGTACGCGTCTCCCGTTATTGCGAAGAGTTCTGACGATATCCTGCACCCGACACCGTCAAGGACGACCCGGTCGAGGAGTGCTGCGAGATTTGTCCGGAGCACGCCCGAATACAGGAGTTCGCCGCGCTTTAACCGCTCGAAGTCCGTGCCTCCAGCACGTGCAGCACCTCCCACGATCGGGATTATGTCTGTTGTCGTGCTGCCGACATCCACAAAGACACAACTCATGTCCCGTGCAAGGAGACCTGCCGATGCTGCCCAGTTCGCCGCGGCAAGACCAGGATCATCGCAGCCAGTGAATTCACATCTATTGTTAAGATAATATATATCACTTTCCGGAAACGCGTACTCAACCGCATCAGAGATGAATGCGATTCCATGCCCCTTATTGTCGAAGCAGTCAGCAAGTTCGCCAGTCATCACGACCCCGACCTTGTCTGGCATCAGCCGATCTGCAATACCAGATAAGAGGTCAGGGAGTGCTGCATCCTTCCACATCGGGAGGTAATGTATCTCTGCAATACTCCCATCTGCCGATGCAACCTTTGTGTTTGCGCCTCCGATATCGATACCAATTGTAGTCATCTTAAAACCTTTCTGCTCTTTTTGTATCCCTTTGTTTCGCTTCCACATATTGGACAGATCCGGACATCGCTCTCAAACCGCCTGCCACATCCCTTGCACCGCCTGCCCCATTCAAACGTCTCTTTGATCCCGTCCTGCAGGATCGGTTCTGTTTTGATCCTGAGACTCTTTGCTACATTCTGGATCGCATAATCATCGGTGTAGAGGATACCGCCGTGTTCGAGGGCTTTTGCTATGATTCCGATATCGGTGTCAGATAGCCGCTCGATGTCACCTGTTCTGCTTGCATGAGACCGGACCTCTGCGAGGAGGTTTGCGAGTGGCGGCTCGACCTCCATGCCAGACCCGATCGCTTCCTCGAATGCCATTTTTGATTTTATGTCCACAAGCTCGGAAACAACCTCTGGCGTGGTAATGATCCGGTTCCGCACCTGGGAAGGAAGCGGCATTCCGAGGATGAATACCGACGAATCTGCTACATACACTGACATCATCTCCTCCTTTCACAGCAACTGATATATACCATGATACCTCACCTGTCAATACCCCTTCTCGAGGACTGGTGTGAATCGATGATCACCGGAGCATAAGAACGGGGCACATAACCGCATCGAATAGGTCCTTGCAGGAGTTACTGGTAAACCTATCAATGACTGCCAAGCCAACCCCGGTGTGGAACAGGTGATATTGCCCGGCACGAGGGTACTGTGATGACAACGGAAAAATCCAGTGGATGATCTCACGGAGTTAGTGCGTCCGGGCTACAACCACAAAAACAAGCTCAATGTCCTACGAAAATGCCATAAAAGATACCGGAAACGGTGTTATAATCGATTTAAAGGTAATACCCGGGTCCGGAATCACAGAAGTCCCGAGCGGATATGATGAGTCGCGAAACCGTATCCGTGCGAAAGTGTCTGCAAAAGCCATCGATGGTAAGGCAAACAAACAGTTGATCAGGGAGTTATCAAGGCTATTCGGGGTAAGTTCCACACAGATCCGGCTGAAGGGTCAGGCGAGCACAAGGAAGTCGATCGAACTGATTGGAGTCGCCAGGGCGGACGTGATCCGGACGCTGTCGTTATTTTTTGAGCATGACTGCTAGAACTAAGGATGCGGTTCGCCGCTACGAACTGATCGAGCGCGTGTTACATGACCTCATAGAGATGTCTGACAGCGGTGCTGTGATTGTGGTGGAGGGGAGAAACGACGAGTCGACACTGCGCAATCTTGGGATATGCGGCGCGATCGAGTCGCCATGCGGGAAGTCCTTGCTGCATTTTACGGATTCGCTTGCGAGCAACTACGATTCTGTGATCGTGCTTACGGATTGGGATCGCAGGGGCAATCAACTCTCAGTGCAGATCGTTAAATATCTACAGTCTCGTGATGTAGCGATCAATACAGACCTGCGTTCCCGGCTGAAGAAACTGGTGCAGAAGGATATAAAAGACGTTCAAGGTCTCAAGCGGCATGTCATGAAACTACGGCAGGATATTATAAAATATATCAAATAATATTGGGAACCACAACCTTATTATATCGTCACCAACAAACTGATCTGTAACCGATAAAAAAAATAGTCTTTCGGTTAATCACACTTGCACGATCTCAAAGGTTTCTGAGGTAGAACTCATGCGTGGTTCGAGGGGAACATCAGAGGTCAATCATCCATCATATTCACACAGACTGTAGAAAGATGCAATAAACCGTAACACGGAATAGAGCGTGTTAGTACGGGAATGCATTGGTGTGAGTGGGTTAACTAGTAGATTATTGGTATAAAGGTGAATTATATGCAAGATTCTGATACAACGAAATACGTCATTCAAGCTACAATATCAACAGACGGGCTCATTGAACGACCTGATGTAGTCGGAGCAATCTTCGGACAGACCGAGGGGTTGCTGGGCAGCGATCTTGACCTGCGCGATCTCCAAAAGACCGGGCGGATCGGTAGGATCGATGTGGCTATCAGTTCCAAAGCTGGCAAGTCGAGCGGAACGATCACCATCCCATCAAGCCTCGATCGCGTCGAGACTGCGATTCTGGCAGCATCGCTCGAGACCATCGACCGTGTTGGTCCATGTACGGCACATATCTTGCTTGAACAGATGATAGATGTGCGCGCTGCAAAGAGAAAGCACATCATCGAAAGGGCGAAGTACGTCTTAACTGAGATGTTTAATCAGACAGTCCCTGAAAGCCAGGAGATTGCTGATGAGGTCAAGAAATCGGTGAGGATTGAGGAGATCACCGCTTATGGCAAAGATAATCTTCCGGCAGGTCCGCATGTACCGGACTCCGATGCAATCATCCTTGTCGAGGGGCGGGCAGATGTGCTCACTCTGCTGAGATATGGGATCAAGAATGCAGTTGCCGTCGGCGGGACGAGCATTCCGGATTCGATCATCCCGCTGTGTAAGGAGAAGACTGTCACAGCGTTCACAGACGGAGATCGCGGCGGAGAACTGATCATCAAGGAGTTGCTCCAGATGGCTGACATCGATTTTGTGGCGCGCGCTCCTGATGGCAAGGGTGTGGAGGAACTCGTCCAGAAGGAGATCGTTACATCGCTGCGCCAGAAGGAGCCGGTCGATCAGGCGATCATCAGTTATGCGCAGGAAGCCGAACCAAAGAAGAAGATACACGATCGTGGTACGAAGATACGCAAGAAAGCCGTTTCAAAACCCCCTAAGGTCAAGAAACCAGAGAACGGTTCCGAATTCTCGACACATATAAAGGAGCTTTCTGATACCATGGGTGCACGGTTGCTCGATGGCGACACCAACGTTATCAAGGAGGTTCCGGTGCGAGATCTTGCGGATTCACTGAAAGATTGCACCGATAATATCTATAGTGTGGTCTTCGATGGTGTGATCACCCAGCGGATACTGGACATCGCTGCTGAAAAAGGCGTGAAACACTTAGTCGGGGCTGAGATGGGTCATATCACCAAGCACCCCACCTCAGTCAGCGTTATGGCAGCATCTCACACATAATTATCGTAAACATACCGCAGAGAAGTTCTCTTGCGGTTTTTCGACCAGACACAATGTCAAGCAATTGGATCACGTCTACCGAAACACCGGAAGATGGTCGGTCCAATCCTCTTTTTCTCTGCGTACTCTCAAACACCGATACGTGCCGGATCCCGAATATCTCGGCTGCGGGCGCAACCACCGAACTGAATGATTACACGCCGGCAGGCGATGCCGAGATCGTGGTGTATGGCAGCACCCGCAGTGTTTTGGAACTGCCGATGAAACCGGACGGTGCGCCAACGCCTGCTGTCATGACTCGCGCTGCGTTGCAACTGACCGGCATCCCACATCTCTTCGTAAACGCAGGACTCCGGATCGTTCCGGATGTTCCGACAATCGATCTTGGCGCCCTGCCTGGGCGTGATATCAGGTATGGTAACGCTGTACCTCACACGGGTGCGATCTATGGGCACGCAACACAGATCGGCATGCAACTCGGAAAACTATCAGACTTTATTATACTAGGCGAAAGCATCCCGGGCGGCACGACCACAGCTCTTGGCATTCTCACAGCACTCGGGCACGATTACGGCGTCAGCAGCAGTTATATGGACAATCCCCTCGATATCAAACGTGCGGTTGTGCAGCAGGGCATCGATGCATCAGGGATCACCACAGATAAGGCGCGTGCTGATCCGCTGCGTGCCATTGCAGCCATCGGCGATCCGATGATGCCTGCTGTTGCAGGGCTGATCCGCGGCATGACCTCGTCTAACGTGAGCATCGTTCTTGCAGGCGGCACCCAGATGATCGCGGTATTTACGATACTTACGCATCTTGGCATCGATACCAACAGAATCTCGATTGCGACCACGAAGTACGTGTCTCAGGATCCTTCGATTAACTTTGATGCGGTGATCAGCGATCTCGGATGCCCTATCCATGTCATCGATCCGGGTTTCTCGGGTTCGCGTATGGCGGGATTGCGTAAATATGAGGCAGGCGAGGTCAAGGAAGGGGTCGGCGCAGGCGGTGCAATGTATGCGGCAGGAATGCTTGGCATCACCCAGAGAGAGATGCTTGGTGCGGTCGAGGCGGTGTATGAAGAGTTGATGGGTGGACAATGAGGGATTACTGATGAGATTAAAGATAAATATCCACAATATCTACAATACCCAGAAGATACAGCAATATAATCAGCATTGGTTGATGAATCAGGTAAATTGTCAATGAATGTCTTCCTAAAAGGCAAAACAATCTTGTAAAATTAAAATTTGAGAGATCATAAAGTTTAAATTTACGTGTGCAGCCAGGATATAGTAAATTTCCAAAAAACACCCCGATCAGAACCACCCCAAACCATGGAAAAATCGGGAAATAGTCAACGGTGTAAAAATAGCCGGGCATGAATCCCAACCACAACAACCAGGGAAAACCGAAAGTAAAGTTCTTCAAATAGATTCCAAGGACTATGACGGCAATACCCAGCAACAGATTCCAATAACAGAGTTTTAAGAATGGGTACGCTATAATAACCGAAATTCCGATGAGATGGAGCACTCCAAATAGTACGAAACCCTCTCTCAAAAAGATCCATGTCATCAAGGTAATAATTAAGCCCCATGAAAAGATCCTCAAACCTCTTTTGAGATATTTC
>DAOUXE010000045.1 GCA_030666765.1 Methanosarcinales archaeon | reverse complement strand
GTAATTCTGCATGTGTTCCGTGACGATAAAAGGACAGGCTATTTCAGTTCGCCGAAAGTCAGGAGGTGAGTAGTTACGACCAACTCCACAATGCGCTTGGACCAGTTATCGAGTCCCTTCTTCAAATTCTCGTTCAATTCGATCTCTTCTGTCACGATCTCGTATATCCCGGACCCGATGGCTAAGAGTACATCCGCATACTTCACATCCATCATGTCCAGCCGATCGTCTATCGAGAATGATACGACGAAAAACTCATTTTCCAATTCTTCTATGAGTCTATTTAGCTCAGTGGTCTTTCCATTTCCCCTCGTGCCGGTGAAAAGTATCTTTGATGGCTTCGGGGTGCTCCTGATGGCACGTATTATATTGTCTATCGGACTCTCTCTTTCCACACAATATTCCTTCAGTTTCTCATCCTTTAACGGCTCTTGGGGATCAAATATCCCATAGACTTCTGAAAGATTACTTGCTTTCATCCGTATCCTCCTCGTTGCTCATCCCGGGCACCGGCGTCATCTCATATATGCCGGTAAGAAATTCATCATCTTCAACTATTTTACGATTTTGCCATAACACCAAAGTTGTGTTGGGGGCAGGCATACAAATAATTAACCGAGATGGTCACGGCTTATGGCGTTGTGGTGTTGCAGCAGACTTTACGAACGTGTTTTTTTGAGATTATGGATTGCACCGGTGTAGATAGCTTTGCAGCAGGCAATTCCACGAATGAGGTAAATGTCAAAACAGCAGAACAATTCAGCGACACCCAACCATGAAAGATTTTATACAATATCAGATCGAACAACCGACCAGATGCTCGATCTATACCATCTCCTGTTCGCAGAATTCGGACCCCAGTACTGGTGGCCCGCGGAAACCAAGTTCGAGGTGATCGTGGGCGCGCTGTTGACCCAGCAGACCCGGTGGGGGAGTGTAGAGCGTGCGATTGCGAATCTGAAGGATCGGTCGCTGCTGACACCAGCGGCTCTTGCAGACGCTGGCCGGGACGCAATCGAGGAGTGCATCCGGTGTACCGGATTTTACAGGCAGAAGGCAGAGCGGTTGCAGTTGCTATCGCAGTATTTCAATCATAATGGGATATCCAAGATCCTTGGAATGCCAGTAGATAAACTCAGAAGGGAACTTCTCTCACTAAAAGGGGTCGGACCCGAGACCGCTGACAGTATCATCCTGTACGCTGCGCACAAACCAATCTTTGTGATCGATGCGTACACAAAAAGGATCTGCGAGTGCATCGGAGTTACAGGTGGATACGAGACGCTGCAAAGGCACTTCGAGGACTCGCTACCACGGGACACGTATCTCTACCAGGAGTTTCATGCACTGATCGTTGTGTATGGAAAACAGTACTGCACAAGGAAGAGGTGCAATGATTGCATCATCGTGAGAGTATAGCGGTGCGCCCGCGCACATCTTCAACCTTATATCCCGTTCTCGATGCGATTTCACCGGCGGTCTCGGTTGCGCTTGATGGAGAATTTCGAAGGATCCTTATCTTGATCTCGCTCTTCCCTTTCATCTGCTCCTTGATCTCGCTTACGACTTGATCCGTAACTCCACTTTTCCCGATGTTGATGAGCGGTTTCATGGTAGTGGTTTCACTCCCCTGTTCATATCAGTTTCCCGATCTTCTCTGTGGCTTTCACCATCTCAACAAGAACCAGACCAAGTCCCGCTTCCGGTGCCGTCATCACCACAAGGAGCGCTTTTGGACCTGAGCCCATGCATATCAACTTCCCGTTGTCGGATTCCACGATCACGCGGTTTGGGATGCCTTTGTTAAGTTCGGTTGTCGCGGTCTCTGCCGCACCGAGCATCGTTGCTGACATCGCAACAAACATCTCCGGATCCCCCATGTTGTGCATATCTGCGTTCATGAGAAGACCATCCCTCGTTGCCACAGCGCTTGCCTCGACATCGCCAATCTTCCCGAGATCGGCGAGTACTTTCCCAAGCATCTCTGATGTCGATGATGCCGGAATTTTATCACACCCCCGTAACCATATCGATCAATGTCTCAAACGCCTCGAAGACACCTTCGCCAGTGGTTGCAACCGCGGGCATGATCAAAATATTCTCCGGCATATCGAGCTTGTCCCTGATATTTTCCGGAGTGAGCGCGCCATCACAGTCCTGCTTGTTTGCGACGATCACAACCGGCAGCCCAAACGACCTGGTGATCTCGAGCATCTGCTTGCCGCGTGCGAAGTCCTCGGATCTGGTCGAGTCCAGAACAAGGAACACCCCCATTGCCTCTCCGCTGAGCAGTTTTATGATCGGATCGAACCGCTCCTGACCCGGAGTTCCGAAGATGTCGGCAGCAAATCCTTTGTGATCCACATGTCCGTGGTCGAGTGCGATGGTTGTGCCAAAACGATCCACAGATACTGCTCTTGTCGAGAGTGCATGTACAAACGTGGATTTGCCCGCGTCAAACGGTCCTGTGACTAGTATCTTTGGGATATACGCACGTACGCCACCAGGCTTTAAAACTTTGAATAATATATACTTCCGGACCACATCGGTCCAGTTCGCCTTCAGCACTCCAAAATACTGCCCAAAAATAACGTCACCCACAATCCCGCCTACAGAAACAGTAGAATCGCAAATGTTCTCTTTTATAGATAGTAACGTGTCATCGGAATATGGCCATGCCGTGAAATTGTAGATCATAACATGGTCGTAGAGCATTGCATACTGGTTCCACTCTTCAATGGCATCAAGTGTTTCCGACTCCCCGCACAAGTCCATGATCGTTGAGAGCGATTCGAATACGAGAACGCCAGGTTCACGCAGATCCTCCATCGCATTATGGATACACTGTGTCAGACTTCTGACATCTCCGGGGTCGGCCACGACATATCGTTCATGCGAATCCGCTCCGATCAATCCGGAGAACGCGTCGATGATGGCGAATCGATCCCCGTATGCATCAACATCCCATCCGAACTCGCCCAACTGTTCCCTGATCCTGCGCGGCTCGGTACTCGATGCGACATAAACACCACTTATTCCGGTTGATAGAGCATGGAACAGGCTTTGCATCCCGAATACGGCACCTTCAACTCCGGGGTGCGCATAATATACAAGTGTTTCCCCTATAGGAACTCCGCCATGTAGGTAATCGTCCAGTTTCGGTATTCCGGTCGCTATCATCTATGCTAACCCCGCAGCACGATATTCGTGCCATCGACCTCATAGTCAAACCACGGAGTTGGTTTTGGAGTAAATCCAACAGCCCGTATCTGATAGCCCTCCTCGCTCCCTCTGATCTCGATCATGCCATCGAACAACTGTTTCAGTGTCACGATGGTCTTCTCGTCATGCATCCCCTCTTCGATTACATATATGCCAAGTGCATTTGCTGCCTTCATGCGACCTGTGAAGACATGCAGGAACCGAAACACGGTCTGGAGGTTGGAGTACATCAGGATCGTTGAGAGCGAATTGATGCACAACCTTGTCTCCCTCAGTTGCATCTCCATCCAGAAGTGCTCAAGGAACTGGCTGATCTTGACGCCGATGCCTGTAAGATCGACCGGACTTGACGCCATCTTGATGTTATCGGTATCGGATGCTCCAAATCCAAGAGTACGCGTGACACAGTCCACAATCCCAATACGGTCAACAGGGACGTCCGAATCGTAGCGTTCGAACCACTCGAGAACATTGTTTCCTGGTTCGCGCGTTGAAACGATCACGACAGCATTGGCATCGAGCAACCCCTGATGTGCGATGATATTTGTGATATCATCCTTCCTGCTGATAGGGGGTCCGATCATCATGATATTTGTACCGCTCTTTATATCCCCGATCAATTCGTCCAGTCTGGAAATCCCGAGCTTGTATGTCATATTAAACTGCACCCAATTCTTAACGTGTTCAATTAATCGTATGTTTTCATATAAAAATACATCTGTGCACAGGAGTTGTAAAGTTACCAGAGGGTTGACAGAGTTTCAATTGGAATTTTGGACCGATCCAGGAATTGCTGAGACTAAATAGGAGATTTAACCGTGGAGCTAGCAGAGCATCTACTCTCTGCGCGCTACCAACGACAAATCTCCCACATTCTGCGGTTAAATCTCCTGCTTTGATCAACGCCTTTCGGTGCCATGATATTAACCCCATAGTATTGAGCAATCGAGTAACGCTACAGTTCAGGTTCCTACGAGATAAGCGAGTGCTTCAGATCCACAAACTCGCTCTTGACCTTGACCCCATGCTTGATGACTTCTTCTGCTTTGCTAACGATTCGTTGAACCGTGTCGACAGGGATATCACGCCCGCCAAGCCCGATCACAAATCCCATCACAGGAACGCTGACTCCACTGTTGTAGAGGGATGCCTTGATCTCGGTGCATACCGCGCCCTCGCCTGTGCCAAGCGAGACATTCTTGTCAAGCACGCAGACAACCTTTGCGCCGGAGGTTGCCTCAGCGATTTCACTAGCAGGAAACGGCCTGAATGCACGGATCTTCAAGAGTCCGACAGAGGTGCCCTTGCTGCGCAGGTCATCGACCACATCACGAAGCGTCCCGACCAATGACCCCATCGCCACGAGGATAATCTCTGCGTCGTCGGTCTGATATGTATCGATCAGGTCTCCGTAATATCGGCCAAAAGTCGGTTTAAAACTCTTTGCCGCGTCCCGTATCTTCGATCTCGACCGGTCCATCGCCTGCTCGACAAGATACCTGAAATCCATGTAGTACTCAGGGTCCACGAACATGCCAAACGATTTTGGATTGTCAGGATCAAGAACGCTCACCGGCTCAAAGAGTGGGAGAAACTCATCCACAGATTCCTGGTCGAGGAGGTCCACGGGTTCGAATACGTGCGAGAGTATGAACCCGTCCATGCAGACCATAACCGGAAGCGAGACCTCAGGGTCCTCTGCAATCAGGTACGCCTGCACGGTCGTATCCACGAGTTCCTGCACATCCTCGACATACAACTGGATCCATCCGGAATCCCGCTCTGCCATACTGTCCTGATGGTCGTTCCAGATGTTGATCGGCGCCGACATCGACCGGTTCACGATCGTCATCACAACCGGAAGCCTCATGCCAGCCATATTGAAGACTACCTCGTGCATCAGCGCAAGTCCCTGTGACGTGGTTGCCGAGTATGCCCGTGCGCCTGCTGCACTCGCGCCGACAAGTGCTGAAAGCGCTGAGAACTCGCTCTCGACGTTGATGTATTTGGAATCGATTGCACCATCGGCAACGAACTGCGATAGGTCTTCTACGATATGAGTCTGCGGCGTAATGGGGTACGCAGATATTACATCGGGTCTGCACATCGCAACCGCATGAGCCACCGCATACGAGCCCTCGACGACCTGCCTTCCACTCTTCAGTTTTCCACTCATTTCTCCTCCAGAATCATCTCTATGGCATCTTTCGGACATTCGTAAGCGCATATTCCGCAGCCCTTACAGTAATCGTAATCGGCGATGAAAGTCTCCGAATCGGCTCTCTTGTGTACCACACCTTCAGGACAGAACGTCTCGCAGGTGCCGCATCCGTTGCAGAGTTCCGCATCGAATGCCGGTATGAAAACCCGCCAGCTACCGGTCTTGTTCGCAAGACTGGATGCAGGCGCCCCGATCGGTGCGTGTGGAATCATGATCCCACCACCCTGTCGTACGCGCTCTGTACAGCGTCTGCATTCTTCTCTCCGACCTTTCCCGGAAATCTGTCACGTACCGCATTCTTAATCGACTCCGCGGTGACTTCTCCGCTTGCGCCTGCAAATGCACCAAGCATCACTGTATTCATGATCGGTCTTCCGATAATATCAATCGCTATCCGTGTTGCATCGATCGTCTTGACCGCGGCTTTTGTCTCGAGAGGGAGGTTATCCGGGTTGTGCTCGGTATTGATGATGATCGTGCCGTCTGCCTTGAGTCCACCAGCGACATCGACCGCTTCAATGAGCGTTGCGTCCTGCACGATCACATAGTCAGGCTCGTAGACCTGACTGCGTAGTCTGATCGTTTTATCGGAGAGGCGGACGAATGCCATCACAGGCGCGCCCCTCCGCTCCACGCCGAATGACGGGAATGCCTGACTGTGCATACCGTCCTCGAAAGCCGCTATCGCAAGCAGTTCGGCAGCAGTGACCGAGCCTTGCCCGCCGCGACCGTGAATTCGGATTTCCTTCATGACTTGTTACGTGTTTGTGGTGGTGCATAAGTTTATCGTTGGTCTATGTGTTGCATTACTGGGTGACCGGGTTCTAACTCATAAGTTTTCAGATCATTTTCGTAAACTTAATTTAGCATATAGTTTTCCAAAGGGATAAAGTTAATATATCCCAACATCTTCTATTTAGCAATACGTGATAACTATTGTCGCATGAAATAGGAGACAAAAAAATGGATGTAGATGAAGTCTTCGATAAATTCTCTACGGTCTTATCTGAAGATGAGATTAAAGAGTTGGCGAGAAAATATGGTGTGGAAGACGAACGGGAAAGAAAATTGCTTGTTGTTCCTTTTTTTCTGGCTAATGTTACTATCAGCGATGGAATCGGGTCCGCTGGGAGGTCTATCTAACATGGTATCCTTTTTAACAGCGACATCTCACCTTATTTATCTGGAAATGCCGATAACAGGGCTTAGTCGGATGGCGATTAGCAAGAAATTGTCAAACACCAACTGGATGTTCTACAGGGGTATGTATAACAAGTTGCTTGGGCATTATATCGATTTACTCGATCTAAACGATAGAAAATTTCTATTACGATTCAAAGACTGCTTTGCAGTAGATGGGAGTATCATACGGCTCAATAAAACACTCGAGAATATATTTAAGAGTACGTGCAAGTCCCAGGCAGCTCTAAAGTTGAACGTTAAATTCTCGATAGTGACATCAGTTGCCACCAAATTGCAAGTCACAGAAGGCAAAATACATGACAACAAGTTCCGTTATCGCGGGGCGATTCGTGGGTTCGGATGCGGTGGCGGGGCTGGTTTGTGGGGTGCGGGCGGGCGGGAGTCCTGTGGTTTGCTGGTGGATCGCGGCAGGAGGTGGTGGGGGGTGATGGCGCTAACTGACTCTTGCGAGAGTGACGCCGGTCTCACGGGGCATCCGTGGGCTTGATGTCGTACGGTTGGGTGGGTGCCGATAGGTGCGGATCTGCATACACAGCGTTAGACGAAGTCTGGGGCGTTGTGATTAATCCGCGGGCTTCAGAGGTCGGGTGTGCCGGACTTGAGCGATTACCACATAACAGCATCAATAAATCCAGCATCAATAAATCAGCCCCGATACACACTCTTCCGATGCTTGCAGTGAAGCAGTATCACGATAAGCTCTTGATCATGGACATCATACCGTATCCGATAGTTACCGATCCGGATACGGTACTCATTT
>DAOUXE010000091.1 GCA_030666765.1 Methanosarcinales archaeon | reverse complement strand
CAAAGGCTCAACTTTGAGAACGATTTGCACACAAGCAAACATCCCGCGAAATGAATTCCCGAGGGCTTGTGAGCAAGTATGATAGAACATACTTGGCTTCATGTCGCCTGCTATTAGGGGGGACAACTGCCTACAGTCGCAAATTCACCAACGTAACGATGACCAAACTTCGCGTCGCCTGCTTGAGCAGTCTCGATGACGCGAAACCGTTTGTATCGACAGACTCATTAAAGTGAGACGCACCAATACTTACTTGAGATGACAATATCGCAGGCGCATAAACGGTACGAGTTCAAGCGACAGCTCGAAGATATGAGGCGCAGGACCGGTAGGGGCACGGAACTGATTTCACTCTATGTCCCCCCGGACAAGCAGGTCTCTGACGCAGTTGCGCAACTCAAAGCAGAGCACGGGCAGGCGGCAAACATCAAATCGAAATCGACACGCACGAATGTGCAGAGCGCACTCGAATCGGTGCTCGCACGGCTCAAGTACTACCCGAGACCTCCTGAAAATGGGTTCGTGATATTCTGCGGAACACTCGACCTCGACGGACACCGGACAACGCTGGATACAGTGATCATCGAGCCCCCTGAGCCGATCACCTCGTACAAATACCACTGTGACTCGTCCTTTTATCTGGATCCGCTCGAAGATATGCTCACCGAGAAGAAGACGTTCGGGCTCCTTGCCATCGACCGGCGGGAGGCGACCGTGGGGCTGCTGCGCGGCAAATCCATCGAGGCACGCAAACACCTGACTTCATCGGTTCCCGGAAAACAGAGAAAAGGCGGTCAAAGTGCAAGACGGTTTCAGCAGCTGCGCCTCATCGCGATCCACGATTTTTATAAGAGAATAGGAAATAGTGCAAGCGAGATATTCCTTACCATCGATCACAAGGATCTTGAGGGGGTACTAATCGGAGGACCGTCCCCCACAAAGGAGGAGTTTTTTGAAGGCGAGTTTTTCCATCACGAAATACAGAAAAAGATCATAGGGTTGTTTGATATTGCATATACGGATGAGTCCGGTCTTTATGAACTGGTGGATGCGGCATCCGATGCGCTGCAGGATCTGGAGGTTGTTAAGGAGAAGAAGGTCATGCAGCGGTTTATGCGAGAACTGGTGAGCGATAAGGGGCTTGCCGCATACGGGGATCAACAGGTGCGTGAGAACCTCGGGATGGGCGCTGTCGATCTGCTGCTGATATCCGAAGACCTGCGGAGGGTGCGTGCAACCGTTGCGTGCCAGAACTGCGATTACACCGGAGAGAAGACGATAGAGGACGCATCAGATGACGCTCTGGGGAGTTGCCCTGTATGTGGCTCTGATCTCAAAATTGTTGACACTGTGGACGTTGTCGATGAACTGACCGAGATATGCGATCAGATGAGTACGGGCGTCGAGTTTATCTCCACAGATTTCGAGGAGGGTGACCAGTTGATGAGGGCATTTGGAGGAGTTGCCGCGATTTTGAGGTATGATACAGGGGTTTGAGTACTTCATTACCTGAGATTCCGGTAATCCGAATTGTGTAAGTGGAAGTGTCGATGCATCGTGCAAGTGTTTCATTTGGCAAATGGCACGTGTTTAGCTGAGGTGGAAAAACCACGCGATTGACATGAAAATCTTGTGGAAATCAGTGCAATCTCGTGGTTTTATATGATAATATTCACACAATTTTGGGTAAGTACTAGCAAAGTTATCTGATGGCGCTCCACATCCACGACATTCATACAATTTGCTTACTCATGCCATTCAATATCCCTTTTGCTGACTTTATCACGGACGGATAGATGGGTAGATGACACGAATTTTAACAGGTTATTTTCTGGCAAACCCTAAGTGTACAGGTTATTCGTGCGCGGTTACTTACAACAGCTGCCGTATATCCAGAGCGGCGGCGATGATCTCACATCATCCGGCTGGCGCCGCGAAACCCGTGCATACAAATTGGCAAGGGAGGCTTTGCAGAGCCAGTTCATACCACCGTTTCCGCGTCCCAGGCTCACAACACCCCCTTATTCCATCAGTTTCATGTAACCTGCGCCACATACCACAAGCACCCCCATAACCGGACATACCTTTAAATTCGCATAAGTTTATCCATATCTCATGGAACGAAAGACGTGCACCATCTGCCATGGTGAACTGGATTCGACGCATTATGAGGACTATGATATCTGCACAGAGTGCTTCGATCTGATGGAAGACCTGATGAGCGAATATTTTCTGAAGACGATCACACGCAGAGAGGCTGGCGCAAGCGGCGAGATGTATTCAAAGTATCTAAAAGACACTATTAACTATGCGACGGATTATAAGAGAATCCGAGAGAAGTCGAAGAGATATTTCAGGGATGTGAAAGAGCGACTTGAGACTGCGATGGAAGACGAGACCAGACCAGAGCAACGGTATCTCGAGCGTATGTTATCGGTTCTCGAGTGGCTGCAAAATAATCCGACGTTTTATAATTATTATTTCAAAGAATATTATTCATGCCCGAACTGCGGGGCATCGATCTTTGAGCATTTCAACCAGCTGATGGTCGGCGACTGGCTCATGATTACCTGTTCACAATGCGATACGCTGATCAAGAAGTATTTCCTGCCAAAGCAAGTATGATCGATGATGTGTACGACTTCGGTCTGAATCACATCATCGACACAATCAGAATAAGACATGCTGAAACTGTGGGACTCCAGTTTCCGGACGGTTTCAAGCGAAAAGCTATCGGCGTGGCAGAGGAAATTGAAGAGCGTACAGGTGCAACGGTTCTAATATCTGCAAACTCCTGCTTCGGCGCGTGCGACATCGATACGCCACTTCTCGAGTCCGTGGACATCCTGTTCCAGTTCGGACATGCAGAGATACCGAACGTACAGGCAGGAAACGTAATCTTCGTCGAGGCAGAATCCTGCATCGATCTTCTCCCATTGCTAACAAAAACGATTGATGTGGTCGGGGATTGTGTCGGGCTCGTCTCAACAGTCCAGTTCGTGCATAAACTTCCTGATGTGAAGCGGTATCTTGCGGATCACGGCATCCGGGGCGTCATCAGTAGCGGCGATGCGCGCATCGCGCATCCGGGACTCGTGCTCGGGTGCAACTTCTCCGCGGTTCCCGATTGTGATGAGTATCTATATATTGGTACAGGCGATTTTCATGCGCTCGGGGTCGCGCTTGCGACCAAGAAGCCGGTATGGATTGCAGATCCGGAGATGAATGAGATCAGGAAACCGGATGTTGATAAGGTGCTTCGCAAGCGCTGCGCTGCAATCGAGCGGTCGCTTGACGCGCGCTCGTTCGGGATTCTTGTATCCACCAAGATAGGGCAGTGCAGGAAGGATCTCGCGTTTGAGTTGCATTACAAGGCAAAAGAGCATGGTCTGGACGCGCACGTCCTGTTCGCTGACATGATAACACCGGAAGCGCTGGCTCCGTTTCGTGTGGACGCGTTTGTGAACACGGCGTGCCCGCGGATCGCAATCGATAATGCTGCTGTGTTTCCTGTGCCGGTGCTGACGCCGATTGAGTTTGAGGTCGTTATCGGGGCGCGGAAGTGGGATGATCTGGTGTTTGATGAGATCACGTAGCTGCGCCTTATCCGGAAGATTTATTGCAGGATAAGTGAAATGGTGGGTGAGTGATCATGTCAGCCATGGAAACGGGTGCAAATAAAAAGATCGGACTGAATATCGAGATTAAAGATTTCGGTCCGATAATTGAGGGCAGAATCTCACTTAAACCACTTACATTGTTCGTCGGACCTAATAATTCGGGAAAATCTTATGCTGCGATGTTGATTCACTCGATATACGAAACATACCTCCCAACCATCTGGCTTAAAAACCTGTCACCTGATTACCCAAGCGGATTTCTTTTTTTCCGAGATCTTTTTTTCCGAGATCTCGGACTGCATACGATCCAAAAGAATTTTACGGATGAACAGACGTCATTGAAAAAACAAATCAATGACTTGGAAGCGGAGGAGGAATCAGAAATTTCAAAGCTATTATTAGATAAAATAAATACCAAGATTTTTGATAAACTGTATGAACAGAGGTTAAGCAAGGAAATTTCTCGTTCTTATGCCAGCCCACTGAATGAGATGATCAGATTTGGAAAAAAATCATTTACATTAAAAATTGATTTTGATTCTGACGACGTTCGCATAGCTTGCACGAAGAAACAGTTAAAAATCGAAAGATATCCTGAATCAGATGCTAAAATGAAAATTAAGTTGGCTGATGATAAGGATAGCGTATATATTAAAATGAGTGAAGATGATGAAGATCCATTCTGGATAAGCAGTGGGTGGAAGGAAGATGAAATGCCTCGTTTAATGGATGCGATTATTAGACTTTATGCTCCCAATATCCTTGAAAAATCTATGATACCGTGCTATTACCTCCCTGCAGCCCGATCAGGTATACTCCAGGGTCACAAAGCACTCACTGCAAGCATGATGAGAAACGCCCCGCTCGCGGGCATAGAAAAATTCAGTGAAATTCCTACATTCTCAGGCGTTGTATCTGATTTCATATCATCTATTATCGATATGCCGGAAAGAGAAGGAAGTTTTTACCCACTTGCCAAAGAATTTGAAGAAGAATTGATCAAAGGAGAAATTGTTGTTCGAACACCGGCGGATTATCTTTATCCGGAAATCCGATATAAATATCAAGATGTTGAAATCCCGCTGCATCGAGCATCCTCAACCGTCTCCGAACTGGCACCATTCTTCCTTTATCTAAAATATATCATCGAGCCCGGAAGCACCCTGATCATCGAAGAGCCCGAAGCACATCTGCATCCGGCAAATCAGCGCATATTGGCGAAGTATTTGGTCAGACTAATCAGAAACGGTGCCTATATAATAATCACCACCCACAGCGAGTACCTGCTGGAACAGTTGAGTAATTTCATCATGCTCAGTAAGATCGAACCGAAAAAACGTGCTGAAAAATATGGTTATGCCGAAGATGATTATCTGGAGCGTGATGAACTCGCTGCTTATGTATTTAACCTCGATAAGACTAAAATTGGGAGCAGGATAGCAGAAGTCGAGATAACAGAAGAAGACGGCATATCACAGGAAGAATTTCTTAAAGTCCATGAAGTTCTCTATGATGAGATAATAAGACTTGAAAGGGATTTAGATGGGGATATGTGACCTACGGAGTTTTCATGTCTGTTATCGACTGCATCAATACCGAATTTGCCGATAAGACTATAAAACAGTGTTCGGAGAAAGGCACAGGCTGCAAGCTCAAGCTTAACGCATCGCATGAACATGTTATACTAAAAGGCGAAAAGATTTGCAGTGATCGTAAAATCTGCGACTGTATTATTTTTGTAAATCAGAATAATACATTAATTGTTGGAATTGTTGAATTAAAAAGTAAACATATATATATACCAGTGGAATCAAAGAACAGCTTACAAACGGATCTGAAAGTGCACTAAAAATTTTGAAGAAATGCCCTGGCATGTACAATAAGTCTGAATTTTATCCCATCGTTTTAGCAAAAGGATGGGGTCGCACTTCAAAACATGCAATGATAAGGAACACAAAAATACAATTCGGAAGTGAGAAACGTCGCATAATCACTAAGAAGTGTGGAGATTCCTTTCTAGAGATAATATCACAATTAAAATAATTGTATGTGTTTAGATGAGGTGAAAAACCACGAGATTACACGAGATTAACACAGAAATCT
>DAOUXE010000164.1 GCA_030666765.1 Methanosarcinales archaeon | reverse complement strand
TCCGTATTGGCAAATGCGATGATTGACGCGGCTAAATAATCGGCATGAATGAGGCGTTCCTTAAACTCGGTGTGGAGGTCTTCGCCTTTGTTGATGCGGGTGGTGAGTTCTGTCGGGTTCATGGTGGGGGTCCTCTGGTGGGTTATATTGTTTGGTGGATGTGTGCTAAAGGGTTTTGGTGCTGAGGGGAGTTTATCACGTGTCAGATCATCTTGATCTTTGCTCTATCGCTTCTAATGCATGGGTGGCGGTAGCTCTGACTTCTTTGTCGTTCTCGTCGAGCAGTAGCAGTTTCAGCGGTTCCACCGCTCTTGGATCGCCAATCCTGCCGAGTGCTTCGACAGCATCCATTCGCACATCCTCATCCTCAAACAGTCGGATCAGCGGCTCAACCGCTCTCGAATCGCCGATTTCCACAAGTGCTATGGCAACATCATCACGCATGCTCGCAGTCCTGAGTGTTTTGATCAGCGGTTCGGTTGCTCTAGTATCGCCAAGCATACCGAGTGCTTCGGCAGCTCCCAGACACACCCATTCATCTTCATCCTCAAGCGCTTTAATCAGCGGTTCCACCGCTTTTGCATCCCCAATCTCACCAAGCGATGTGACAACCCCAGCACGCACACCCTCCTCGCCATCTCCAAGCGCTTTGATCAGTGGGTCTACCGCTCTGACATCGCCGACCTCACCAAGAGCACCAGCCGACCCCAACGTACATCAGATTCGTAATCACCAAGCGCGTCTATCAGCGGTTCAACCGCTCTTGGATCACCGATCTCACCAAGTGAATCGGCAGCATACCAGCGCACGTATTTATCGTCGTCATCGAGTGCTTTAATAAGCGGTTCAACCACTTTCGGATCACCGATTTTGCCAAGCACACCAACGGCTCCACACCGAACCCATCGACCACCATCTCCAAGCGCGTTCACCAACGGCGTGACTGCCGGCTCACCAATTTCACGAAGTATGGTGGAAGCTGTTGAATTCACAGCCACAAGCATGTTTATCAGTGGCTCAACGGCAGGCTCACCAATACTGACGAGCGCTTCGACAGCTCTTTTTTGCACACGCCCATCTTCATCCTCGATCACTTTGATCAGAGGCTCAATCGCTCTTGCATCGCCAATCTTACCAAGCATGCCAGCCACCCACCAGCGCACCCACCGATCCTCATCTCGAAGTACGTTTATCAGCGGATCAATTGCTCTCGGATCACCAATCTTACCGAGTGCCTCGACAGTTCTTCGACGCCTATCCTTGTCTTCGTCCCCAAGTGCTTTGATCAGCGGATCAATTGCCGATTCGCCAATCTTGACAAGTGCCTCGACAGCTCTTTGGTGTACGTTCTTATTCTGAGCTCCAAGCGCTTTGATCAGTGGCTCTATCGCTTTAACATCACCGATCTCACCAAGTTTCCGGATCACACCGCCACGCACATTCCAGTCACCGTCTTCAAGCGATCCGGTCAGCGATTCTACGAGTTCGTCCACATATGTTTGCGTTTTCAATTCATCCGTATCTGCCATGTATACACCGCGCGATCCAACTGCTCACCTCTGTTTCATCTTTTTAACTCGGGTACAAAAAGGTTCACGCTCTCATCAACAATTGATTCGGACACTCTGCAACCCAAGCACCCCCACATCCCCCTCGCACATCCGGATTCTCAACTTCCCTCGCGTGCTTCTCGATAAACGCCCGCCTCGGCTCGGGCAGCACCCCCATCAGCCATCATGTATGTTGACCGCTCCAGTTGTACAAAAAAGTATTATACTAAAAAGTACGATTGTATATCATGAGATTCTATAACCGGCAGGAAGAGGTCGATGTGATCAAAAATCTATCAGCCCTCAGTTACAATCATGCACATATGCTTGTCGTTTATGGCAGGCGGCGGGTTGGGAAGACGCGACTTGTTCTGGAATCTCTTGAACCGATGTACTTCTTTGTGGATAAGAAGACCAGCGCTCTACTGCTGAAAGAATTCTCCGAGATTGTAAGGGTGAACTCCGGCAGTTTCGTGCCCGATTTTTCCAATTGGGACGATTTCATACGGTTTTTATTTGAGTATTCGAAAGATATGCATCTTATTGTGGTTTTCGACGAATTCCAGAACTTCCGAGCAGTGGATCCTGCCATATTCTCCATATTCCAGAAGTACTGGGATAATTATTCAGATACTTCGCGTATACTCCTGATCTTTGTGGGCTCGTACGTCGGACTGATGAAAAAAATCTTTATAGACGAAAAAGAGCCGCTATACGGAAGGTCTACCGCTAAAATCGACCTTAAACCTCTGAACTATAGGTGGGTTAGAAAGATATGCATAGACCTGGGATTTAAAAGCGAAGAAGATATTGTAAAGATATATTCTACACTGGGTGGCACTCCACGATACTATCAGCTGGTGGAAAGTTACGGGCTTGACAGTTACGAAAGTGTTCTGAAATCCCTGATCTTCGGCAAGAACGCGCTCTTGCAGGACGAGGTCAGACAGATTCTGATAAACGAGTTCGGAAGAAATTATACCACTTATTTCTCGATACTTGAGGCAGTATCACTCGGAAAGAACACCTTGAAAGAGATTTCAGACATTACAGGCATTCAGATGAACAGTCTTGGTAAATACTTAAACGAACTTGCCAGCACATTCGCAATCATTGAACGGAGAGAGCCGCTCATGGGTGGAAAAAAGATGGGGCGGTACTTCATAAAGGACAATATAGTGCGTTTCTGGTTCAGATTTGTAAACCCGAACATCTCCTTTTTAGAATCGGGTAGATACGAGATCGCACTGGAAAAAACGATGACAAAGCTGCCGTCCTTTGTTGGCAGGGTTTTTGAAGATATCGTAACAGAGATCGCTCTTGATAACCTGCCTTTCAAGGCGTCCAGGATCGGTAGGTGGTGGAACCGGCGAGGGGATGAAATAGACATGGTGGCGGTCAATGGAGCTGCCCGCGAGATACTATTCGGGGAGGTTAAATGGACGAATAAAACGGCTGGATGTGGCATCCTTGCGAGTCTGAAGGAGAAAAAGGATCTGGTGAAGTGGCATAATGGGGAGCGGACGGAATATTATCTTGTGGTCTCTAAAAGTGGGTTCACTCCAGAATTAAGGGAAATTATGGGGTCTGAGGGGGTAATCGGGTGGGATATGCAGGATATCGCACGGATGGCGAATCTATAGGGCGTTTGTGCGTGCCATGGTGGATGCAGGCTCCATGCAGCGTCGTCCCTGCCTCTTAAACCCATTTTCCACATGTCTCGCACATTTCTATCCTGCGTTCTCTCTGATTCGATACTGACCACCCCCACTCCGGAAGATCATTGTGCAAAAGACCTTGGGAATGCTGTAACGAATTCATTCCCCCCATGCGAAGAATGGGTTCCTGCCCTGTAGCCTCGCGAAACACGCGAATCATCCTTGAAATGCCACTTCCCGCATCGGTTACAAACCCCAACTTCAGAAAGACGTTGTAGATCGTCGGGTTACGCAGGACATGAACACCCCACCTCCTAGACTCGATCGTGACCGTGTTCGGGAGCTTGCCCGGCGTTCGTATCTCAACACGATCGTCAAAGACGAGTCCCATGCACAGGCGCAGAGATTGTGTAATCACGGTGTGCCAGCGCGTTCACAAGAGACTCTCTCAACGTAACCGCCGGGAGCTCGGGTCTTGCTTCAGGCAGCCGCCCAACGATTTTGTGGGGGCGCATCAGATGAATATCCAGAAACCGCATCACATCATGGAGCATATCTACCATGCGCCCCTCGATATGCTTCTGATCGTAAGGTTCTACCGATATAGCGGTTCCGAGGATGCGTTGCGCGGAGACGTACGCGTAAGGAAGAAACTGCTGCGGATGGCTGGCAAGAAAGATAATTCCTGTAAGCGTAGGGGTGGGATGCGCCCTGACGTCCTTTTTTGTTTCTCTGACCAGATGCCAGTTTACTAAGAGACGCTCACCTGAAATGCCTGCAATATCGAACCCCTGCCCCGCAATATCTTCCAGCATCCTTTATATCGCTTTATCGTCCAGATCTGTCACGCTACTCTGAATTACAGATGTTTCGTCGTAATAAAAGCTCTCGGTGGATTGGAACAGTCGCAAGAGTTCTTCGCGAGACGCTTGCCTGCGCCCTGACGCGGTCCGCACGTAGTACACGCCCCGATTCATTCGATATGGGCGGTGGTCCCCCGGGATGTTTACGATGACAACAATTCGCCCCTGCTGGTCCCTTACAGTCTCCTGAACGATCGTGACAGGAGGCTCGCAATTGTTGAATGCTATGTTGTCTATGAACTTGAGTGCATGGTCTGTTTCATCACCAAGACCTGTA
>DAOUXE010000002.1 GCA_030666765.1 Methanosarcinales archaeon | reverse complement strand
GGGAACCGCCACAACCCGATCATGGATGCGATAGTGAGTACCAGCAGCAGAAAGAGGGTAGCCGACATAGCAAAGAACACGATCGAGATCAGACGTGCATTTCTTCGCACAAATTTCCGGATCGGATCGATGATCCGGAGCACACCGGAAAACCGGCTCGTAGGTATATCTTCCTTTGCGATCCCGGAGATACCAAACGGCAGCGTTCGCTCGACAAGGTATCTGCCCCATGTATAGTATGCAACCACATATATAACCAGCACGACAGACATCGCAGCAACCAGGATCGCATCGCCATATAGCAGGTCTGCAAGAATAGTTGTGATTGGTATGGTCAGTATTGGGACAAAGACCCACACCCATACCCACGAGTTCTCCCACATCCGAAACTCGAAAGTGATCTCTGCCCACCACAGGATAAAGAGCATTGCCATGGCGTACGGTATCACAGACCCATAAGCCCTCAGCAGATAAATAAAGACGGCAAGCGAGACATTGATCAGGAGCACCAGCCGCAGAAACCTGAATATCTCTTCCCTGACATCGACCACCCCTGCTCCGGTGCTGGCGCTGTGCGACCGTTTCTGCAGCCGGTAGATGTTCGTGTTCATGTACTTAAGCTGGTCCGCGACATCGTTCATCGAGACTTGTGACTCCACGATATCATTTAAGATCGGTTCGAGTCGTGTATAGATTCCTTTTTCAAATCCAAGATCGAGCAGTTGTTCGAAGAGAACACTCTTCTTAATAAACCGTATACTCCCAAAGAGCGATCCGGTGCCGATCAAAAGGAGAACTGTATTGAAGATGAAGTCGTTTTTTTCAAATTCTCCTGTAAGATTGTACATCACCGGGAAGACGGAGATCGCTATCAAGTATACTGATGAACACAGTACACAGAATGCTCCGAACTTCTCAGATACGGTTAAACTTTGTTTTTTCTCTATTTTTCTCACCTTTTCTATCTAAAAAATCGTTTTGCACCCTTAATCGTTCCTGAAACTCCGATCACGCGAACGGAAACTCGTCTGTTCCGGATCTCATAGATCGTGGCGAGCACGGCACGGGTGCGTGTAGCCTCCCTGTGCACACATGAAACGATCCCTTCCGTGCCGTCAAACGACAGCACCCGGATATCGCACTCGCTTCTGCCAGTGTCTCCAAGCAGCGATTGCGAGGATCGGTCCAGTTCGAATGTGAGGTCACGTCTCGATATCGCACCTGTAGCATCAGGTAACATCTTGAAAGCGAGGTACCGCTTTCTTCCGCGTAAAGAGGGGAGGAGTCTCATGTAACGTCACCGCGTGTGGATCGTGTAAGCAGTTCTCTCTTCTTAATCATCAGCAGGTAGATCGATAGGATGATACAGAGTATACCGACCAGCATAAGAATGCATCCGGTCCAGAGCATTGATACCCCGGGTATGACTTTGACGCTTATCGGGATTATAGCTTCGGTAGATATGTGAGACCGCGTCCCGCTGAACTGCGCATATACATCACAAACCATACCACGATTGATCATCGGATCATGAACGTCCCCGAAGTGATTGGTCCTGGCAAATCCGGTCGTGCCGGAGCAGTAGGGCTTACCATCCTTATAGACATTTAAATGCGCAGTCTGCGTCCATGTGCCATCAGGATTCTGGAAGACGTCAAACTCGGAAAGCTCTATGCTCCAGCCGTTTCCCATATCTTTCTGTGTACTCAGTTCATCTACATCGTACACGACGCTTGAAGAGACATCAAATGATGTGGTGACGATTGCGCCTGCTATCACCAGTATGAAACCGATATGGATCAGGTTGATCCCTGTCGTCCGAAACCTCATGCGCCCGTGCATCCGTCTGAGATCCATTGAGAGCTTGGACAGGATCGTAATAAACGCAAACAGAAACGTCGGCACAAACGCCCACACCGAGACTGATCCGAGTGTCTTTATAATTATTGAAGATGTCTGATAAAAGTCGCTCCCGCTATCCAGCAGTTTATGACCCGGCAACATCGCCAGCAAAAGCGAAAGTGCGAATACGAAAAACAGTATATATTTAAGAGAAGTATTGTGGATCCTGCCATACGCTGTACACACACCTGCCAGCAGTACGATCAGTATCGCCGGAATAAAACACCAGATATTGAAAAACTCTGGCGGGATTATGACCTTCGTACTGAAGAGATGTTGCGAGACAAAACTGTATGTAAGTCCCCAGAAGCATACGAAAGCGATCGTAATCAGCAGGATATTCGTCCATAAAAATGTATTACGCGTCGAAAAGATGGATTTTGTAGGGACGTTTGTCACGCGGGTTCGTAGAAACTTACTCATCCCGAGTCCGGTTGCAACAATGCTGGCAACGATTATGCCAGCGACCAGCAATCCGTACGTTGGCGTTCCAGGAAAGTCATGAAGCGAGTGGATAATCCCTTGCCTGGTAACCAGTGTCACGTAGATGGTGGCTATGAATAAGAATATCGTTGCTACTGGCGCAGCAGTCGTATATTCCCGACCCTCATGATACCTGGCAAGTATGTGCAACACCGCGGTTACGAGCATCCACAATATGAGTGTCGCGGTCTGCACAGGGTCCCAGTTCCAGAAACTCCCCCATCCTACGAGCTTGTATGCCCATACGCCGCCTGTCACCATGCATACTGAAAGAAACAACCATGTTATTCTGAGCCATTGACGCGATATCCTGTGCCATCCGTCCCTGCCGGTGATGAGATGTGCTGCTCCGGCAGATGCAGGAACGACTGTCGCAGCATAAGCTATGAACGTGACGAACGGATGGATGACCATCCATATCGTGATGAAGACCGGATTTAATCCGTTGCCCTCTGTAGGGGTAGGAGCCTGATTGGTCAGCTCAGTGATCGGTATGAACGGCGCGGACTTGATGCAGAGTAAGAGGATGAAGATCGATACGATCATCGCTATGAGTTCGGTCTTCCGGTGCAGCGGATTCTTAAATCCGTAGTCCTCTATGGTGGACCAAACCGCAAGGACCGATGCCCATGCCCACAACAGATACGTTCCCTGCTGCCCTGCAAAGACCGCCGCTATCTTGTACGGAAACGGCATCCAGCTTGCAGAGTACTGACACACATAAAGAACGCTGAAATTATCCTTGATGAAATAGTAGGTCATCAGCCCTATCGCACCGCTCTGGAAAAACAGCGCCAGCCGTGTAACGGTCAAGATGTGGGTGGGATTGATCCGGTATCTACCGTATAATAGCAGCACTACCGCTGCAAGCAGCTCGCATATCAGTGCCGCGTATAGTAAAATTCCCCCACAGGTCATTTCATCTTTTTACCCCTTATCCGATACAATAGCGCGATAATTAGTATTATGATTGCTATTGCACCTATAAAGAGTATCTCCCTCTTAAGGAATGCCGCTTCGAGCACGCCTTTTGGTCGGGTCACGGTAAGCATCACCGGTCTTGGATCGCTCCATATCCCGCGTGAGTCAAGCGACTGGACAAGGATTGTGTGCTTGCCCTGCGACCACCCGGTTGTATTGACAACCGCAGTAGCTTCGGTTGCCTGCCCGTAATACTCGGTACGTGTGAACGTGAGCGGAGTTCCTTCGCCCTTCTCGCCGGGTATATCAACGAAATACTCGATATACCTCACCTTCATCTTCCATCCGGTCACGACCTTCGCGTCCAGCACCGCCGACTCGTCTGCATGGATCTGGTCGGGTGTGATCGAGATCTCAGAGACATGCGGAGTCACATCGAAGACCTCGAGAGTGTGGAATGTGATTGGACCCCTGCCGCCGTGACAGACATAACAGTCCTCTTCATATCCGTGCGAAGTGCCGCTCATATCGGTCGCATTAAACGGCGGTTTCCCACCATAATATGTGTGACAGTCCTTACAATCTTTTACCCTGTCGCCTGCGACCCAGCCATCCCATCCAGGGTCCTGCGGGCTTCCGAGCGGATATGAGCTGTAATGGAATGGCGTGTCTGTGACGTTGTGGCACTCGGCACACGTAAACGCCTCTGTCACATCGACCATCTTAACCTCGCCTGCGACCATGACACCGCCGCGCACCTCTCCCGCGCCATAAGTCAGGGTCTGCGACTCTGTGAAGTTCGTGTCGCGGGCATGGCACGTATAACATGATTCGTCCACATTGGTCCCGCCCTCTCCGTATGTATAAGTGAGGTTGTGATACTGATCCGCCTTTTCGTTGTGGCAGAGCGCGCATGTATAGGTCTTGTTAACCGCTTCGACGATCGCCTCGCCGTAATGCGCTGCCCCGTATTCGGGATGGCATTTGAGACAATCAACCTCTTCTTCGAACTCGCCGAGTCTCATATGTTTTGGGTGACAGTCCGTACAGTCTGCACCCGCACCACTCGGCGCAAGCCCGAAGTACCCGCTCGCGACATCGGTCGGCTCGTGGAACCTGCTCACACCGCTTGCGTTGTGGCACGGCTCGATACAGTTTACAGCCATGCATTCCGCCTCCTTTCCGTGACTGAGCTTGCTGATCCGGGTGCGGGACGGGTACGGGAATGTGCCCCCCTTTGCGTGACAGTCGAAGCAGTATCCCTTAAACGCAGTCTCGTTGCTCGCATTCAGGTGCCTGGTGAGATATGGACTATGGATCGTCCCATTGTGGCATTTATCACAGACAAGCGTCTCATCGACCATTGTGGTATCAACGCTTCCTTCGGGCGCTCCGGGGTAGTGTGTCTTGATATGTCCGGGAGTCCCGTATTTCTCCACCGAGTCCGCGCTGGTGTGACAGGCTTTGCATGTACGTTCAAGTGGTATCACCAGTTTGTGGTCATGGAACGTATCGACAACGCCGTGGCAGTCCTCGCATGATCCGCCTTTGTCATGAGCAAATACCTGTGAAGCATTCCCAAACGCCGCGCCACCCTCTACATCCCGATGGCAGACCGAACAATTATCTGTCGCCGGAAGTACATCCCTCGATGCGTAATGGGATGCCTCTGCCTCGTAAGACATCTCAGGGATTCTCGTGTGCTCAGCCGTGCCGTTGAAATGGCAATCGACACACTCTACTCTGATATCTATACCCACGCCGCCCCCGCCCTTGTAGAAGTGCTCGTATATCGGCGGGGCATCGAAGAGGTTATATTCGTGGCATGTGACACACGGTTTTGGATCCCAGTAATCAGGTGGGTGATCGTATGGCTCGACACCATCTGATGTTAAGTTGCTGTGGCATGCCCAGCACGCTTTGTTAAGGAGACTGGTCATGGTCGCGTTGTATATGACATTACGGTTGAGGCCTGCATGTACCGACTTTCCGAATGCGTCTATATCGATCTGGACATCGGGTGGTGTAATCCCGCCAATCTGGTGGCAGTCGAGGCAGTCGCCACCGAACGCGCCATGGAGGAGCGTATCTATATGGAAGGTGTCCGGTTCGCCACCGATCATGAATTCCTCGTCTTTCAGCAGATCGGATAGGTTGTGTCCACTAACGGTCTTGTCCGCGTCCGTGACCCAAAGATCCGGAGACATGAACCACGCATCCTCGATCCGGATGAACGTTGTTCCGGCACTGGTGCCGTTACTGGCGCTACTATTGCTATCTGCTGCCGGTGCAAGCGGCGCGATCGTGATTATCAGCGCCAGGATGATTGCGAATATGAATATATTTTTAGGGCATTTCCTCGGCGTCCAGGGGACAGTACGCTTGGTAGCGTTTATAATGGATGACATGAATAGGTAGACCGCGTGGATGGCACGAGTAAATCCATCCCCTCTTATATTTCGTGCCATTCGCGTAATCTTACTCATCGTCTGAACACCCCTGAAATCCGCATCTCAAAGACCGTTATATCTGTCCTCATATGCCCTTCTTTATCAGTTATTGTGGTATTGTACCTGAAGATCCCACCTTCGGAAACGACCTCGCGCTGGAGGATGCTGCCATCCCTTGAGAGTTCCACCACTGCCTTTCTGCCCACGAGATCGATCTCTGTGATATGCAGTAGATATCCGTAGCCGAGATCCCATTTTGATCGTGTATACAGCGTCTTACGCTCGTGTTCGGTGAAGTTGATCGGAACCCGTCCGATGGTGATGTCATCCGAATCGTCGTGATCACCGTCTGCACCTCCGTTTCTGAGAACGAAATAGCTGTCGCCGTCCTCAGGAGCGTAGTACCGGTATCCATCGATATGGCATGTGTAGCACGCCTTGTCCTCGGTCTCGATGTGCATGCGGGATTTGAGGACCAGTCCCTTGAATGTGGCAACGCCCATCATGCCGCTGGTAAAGATATCATCGACCTTAAGATCGACGATGGTGGTGTAGCCACTTTCATCATACCTTCTGTGTTTGTAAGTCTCATGTCCTGTTCCATAGAGGTCGTCACCGGCATTGCTCTTTGATCGTATCCAGTCTTTCTTGATCTCATACTCGAAGACTCCACCCTCGCTTACCAGTTCCCTCTGGACTGATACTCCATTGTGCGTCAGATCGACCCAGATGCTACTCCCTGTTGAACTGACCGGACCGACCGTGATTTCGTAGCCATTCTTGAGTTTGCAGACATCACCTGTTCGGAGTGTCTCCTCTATGTCATTGGCATCTTCTATACGCTCATAACGTGTGATGTTTCTCGGGTCCGGAGCATCGCCCCACTTCCTTCCAATATCGTCGTTCTCATGGCAGTCGATACATTCTCTGGTGTCAAGGACATCAGGCACTCCGTAATGTGAGACGGTTGCGTTAGTTGCGCCCTTTCTGGTTCTATTATTAATGATAAAAAGACCGTCTGAGATGTCGTTTCTATGACAGCCCGTACAATTTGCCTCTGTCCATACCACGGCATCCATCGGCGTGCCGTTTGTGACGTGCTCTGCGATCAGAGGTGCGTTCTTAGGCATGATATGCTCTTTATCATCGGTTGCGTGGCAGACCTCGCAACCAGGAGGTTTGGTGCCGGGATGTTTCACCACGATGTCAACTGCCACTGTATATGGTTCGGTTCCACCAAGAGTGATTCCGGTTACTCTGGCAGTCCAATTTCCATTGGCTGGGCTATGCAGTGTATAGTATTCACGGGTCTCATTTACAACATAATCAATGTCCGGATCACTCGCTGCTACGGACGGGTTGATCTCTCTTCCGTCCGAATCGTTCAGGGTCAGGTCAAGATCGCCTTTTGCCCAATCAAGGGTGACGTTCATCCGTTCTACTTTCAGAGGTACCTCAAACAGGTGCGGCCTATTCCCTCCTGCCCTCACACTCCCGGCGATTGAGATCGGTAATGGCGTGTGGCAGTCAGTACAGTTGGCTCCGCTGTGAATGCTCGAAGTGAACACACCTCTCACGATGGTGCAGTTTGTAATGTGGTCGTGGCACCCTAAGCAGAGATTATTGTCGCCCGGTACCATCTCAGGCACCTTGAACACGTCATCATGTATCCTACCGTGTCCGTGACATGCCGCGCAGTCCACTCCATGTGTGATATTGGCATTGCCCTTGTCCGCGAAGACGCCGCCAAACTCGTGCCCTCCATCGCGGTGGCAGTACGAGCAGTTGCTGGCAGTGCCGTCATCGACTATGATATCCGGCCGATGTCTTGCATAGTGCGAGACGAAGTTTCTCGCGCTCGGGTTGTTAACCTCGGTAGTCGGTGGCACGCCTGGAACCTGAACCAGCGACTTGTTGTGGCAGATCGTGCAGTTCGCGTTTGGTGTTGTCACGTTGATACCTTCTGGCTGGTGCTCAACTGCCTGCCGCGGCGGTCTCGGGAAGTATTTCATGTTTAGCGGGGTTTCGTTGAAGTGACAGTCCACACAGTCAGGTTTGATCCTGAAGTGCTTCGGATCCAGAAGCTGCTCTGAATAGTTGTTGTGGCAGCCCCAGCAGACCATACTAATAGTGGTGTTGTTCGAGGCATCAAAGTCACCTGTGATATTGAAATGCACACTTTTGTAGAAACCTAACTCGCTGATGATCGGAAGTCCGCCTGTTGCATTCATTCCGCTTGATAAGTGGCAGTCGGCACAGTCGCCACCGGCTGCGCATTCCGGTTCGTCGTGCGGGTCGTTATGGCAGCGTAGGCAGTCCGTATATGTTGTATTCCGATAATCCGAAAAGATTGAAGCGTGTCCGCCAGGCGGGGTCTGGTGGCAGTCCACACAGTTGAGTATGCCGACGTCGTGGAGTGTGTTGTGGCACGCCCTGCATGTTACATCGTCGCTGCCATCGTCATCGATATCGGTATGCGTGTACGCCAGGCCATAGTTGTCCCAGTCAGGTATCGTAAGATTGGTCTTCGCACCATTGCATCCCTCCGGCGGGCTTGTCTGATGACACTCGCTACAGTTCCAGGGGATGTGAATGATTGGCTTTCGTGCGATACTGTAGTTGGATGATGTGATCGTGTAATTGAATTTCCCGGTCGATCGGGAAAGGATCCTGACGATCCACGTGCCACGCTCCGGCGGACCCGTATCAAAGGTCACGACGTTTAAGTACTCCCCGTACGGATAGCAGATCTTCCCGCCAGCCCTAAAGACTGCGGTACCATCGACACTTGGAAGCAAGTATGTGCCGCGCCATGGATCGCTTCCGTTTAAGTCAGTGGGTTTTGTATTGTTGCGGTTAACCGGTCCCACAAGTGACAAGACGAACTCGTGATCGGTATCCTCCGCCACAACGGCCACGTTGATGTCTAACGCGTCATTCACATCGATTATATAGGTCTCGGTACTCTCCTCGTAACTCATGAACTCGGGTACGTAACCGTTGAGCGTCCCCTTAAGTGAATGGACACCGGAGGCAAACGTTGGATACAATAGATTGCCGTGGCATTTTTCGCACGAAACGTTACTATGAACGCCGTAGGTGATATCTGTTCCATACAAGGTGGTGGGTGGAGCAACCTTATACGTGACGCTACCAGTCTTATCGTGGACAAACTTTGTGTGGCAGTCGATGCAGCCAACAGGTGCGGATGCGGATGCATGTGACGACTGGTTGAATGCGCCCTGCACAAGCGGTCGCTTGACCGAGGTGTCGCGGTACATCCGTACATTCGCATTATTGGGTTTGTCAAATATCTCGATCCAACCCGCGTCTCCGCATACAAAGCCACCATAATGCCCGTACACGATCTCGTGGAGATGCACGGGCGTTGCGCGCAAGAACTGGGATGCAGAAGGCGTGTGACATGCGGTTAAGCAGTTGGTTGCGGTCGATGTGGTGATGTTGTCGGGATGAACAACCTCGCAGGGGTTCCTTTCGGAGGGATCGTTCGTCGGGGACCATGCATCGTGGCAATTGCTTGCCTGACAGCCCCAGAGCGTGGTGTTAAAGGTCGTCGCGACCGACACAGGATCGGTGCCATCGATCGAGTTTGCGAATTGGATATTGTATCGGCCGGAATAGGTCTCGTTGGCTGCATAGTAGAATATCCCGCCGTAAAGTCCCTTCGAATACTCCTGAAGCGTTATCGTCTCGGTTTTGGTAGAGTGGTATGAGGGATACGAGACATCGACCACGAGTGTGGAAGGTATCGATGTTGCACCATCCCTAAAGATTGTTTTTCCGAACAATCGCCACTTAAAAAACTGTATGCCGCTGGCAACGACCTCGATATCATCGATGTACCAGCCCTCATCAACGCCGCTTGAATCGGATACGAAGTTGAATGCAAGGAGAATATCCTCTCCATCATAAGCGCTGAGATCAATCTTCTTCTTAACTGGCATGCCTGTCTGGTATTTTGTGTACTTCGCAAGCTTGGTCCACGTATCCCCACCATCGGTCGAGACTTTCACATAGCCGTAGTCACCCGGAACTATCCGGTACCAGGTATAAAATGTAAGTTCGGAGTTGGAACACCGGGCAAGGTCGAGAGGTATCCAGTGCCAGATATCCATGTTGTTGCTGTAATTGCCGATTCCATCGTCATCCGCCTTTAATGAGTGCGTATTCATCCCCACGTGAAACCGAGTCTGTGAGAGAGTGAAACTGGGCTGGGACAGTCTATCGACCGGGTGCGCGGTCTTATCAAGCACCATTGCAAGTATTAGATTCTGCTGCTGCATGCCATCGCCGGTATCCCACCAGTTCCATGCAGTAACGTTTCCGGAAGCGCGATATCCGATCTGATACGGGGTCTGCCCGTACGTTAGAACTACGGTGTAGTTGTCGGTGTGGCCCACGGATGGTGGCATGGCAGCCGCTGTGCACGCGATGAGCAGACAGATCGATGCGGTCAATAGCAGTCTCGTGAGCATCTTTATTCCTGATCCTGAAGCGATATTCTGTCTTGGAATAATTTAAAGATGCTGGTTAAAAGATGTGCGCATCCCCGCTCATCCCACATCACACATACCCGTGACATCAAAGAACTTATCATAAAGATTTAAGTTGAATTACATCGATCGATAAAGGATGATAAAGCATTACAAAGAGTTGAAAAGTCCGAAAATCGAAAGTATGCTTATCTCCTAACAACTTCTAGTGGGACTTGGGCAGAAATGTCTGAGAGAACATATAACCGAACACAACACAACCAGAGGTAAAGAACATGAACCGAATAAAAACATTCTTCATCGTTTCGCTGCTGCTAACATGCCTGTGTATCCCGTGCATTGCAGCTGCAGACAACGACGAAGAAGTGCACACACACGGTGCGCAAGTAAACAAAACTACAGGACAGGCACAGGTTGCAAGCGTCCATACAGGACATATAGGCATGGCTGCCGATGCGCAAGCAACCGGAAGAGATAACAGAGACAATCTACAGAGAGCGCGGGAGACATACCGGAACAATAAGACTCCTGAAAACCAGCAGATGCTCGTAGACGCTGCAAAAGACCGTCTTCTACAGATGCTCGATCTGATGATCGGGAGACTAAAGCTTCTGCAGGAACGGATCGAGTTTGCCGAGGACAACCGCCTTCTGGTGCCGGATAACGCGTCTGAAAACGTCGACCGTTATATACTAAGTCTCGAGGGATACCAGTCAGAGGTGAGTAGTGCTGATACCGCGGCTGACATCAGGTCGGTCGCACGGTCGATCAATATGGAATGGAGATCGAGTCGCAGGGAGATTCTGCACTGCACAAAGTATATGCTCGCTGCGCGGATTGAGCTGTATCTTATGAAGGCAAACAACATCTCAGACCGACTGGACGTGAAGATCGGCGAACTTGAGGACGAGGGTGCCGATACCACGGATCTGAGAGAGAATCAGGAGGATTTCAAGGAGAAACTCGTTTGCGTCGAGGAGAACTACGAACGTGCAAAGGAAGCGATCTCTAATGATGAGCTTAATTCCAGTGAGGTGCGGCAGTATATCCAAAACTCCAGTCGCTGCATCAGAGAGGCGAATCACATCCTCCGGGAGATGTTTAAGGAGTTACGGGCACTTGAAGATTACATGGGCGGTGCGGTGATGCTTAATGGAACCGGATCGCTCGATGCTAATGGGTCAGGAACCGCATGGATCATCGGCTCGCTTGATCTCGTGCTTTCGTGTGACCATGGTACGCTGATGGTACGCGACCGCACAGGCGACATGGAGATCACAGTCACAGGAAATGGCGTGAAGGATCAATCCGACAGATGGACGATGTACCACGGATTTAATGGCACCGCAGATATTACGGGTAGTGACGTTTCGGTGGTGCTGGCCGGATCAGGAGTCGATCTGACTGTGACCGGAACTGGGCGGGCTATTCTCGTCGGTGATGGTGCATATCAGGTGAAGGGATCTGGTGGTGACGTGAGCTTATCAGGCGACTGGCAGGAGCCGCGTGATAAACATAGGATCAGTATAGCCAACAGCGTTTCTGAAGGGGACGAATCTACAGGTGACGACTCAGCAGATGAAGCGGAAGACGAACCGGCAGATGATCTGGCAGACGAGTCGGATTCAGGAACCGATGAGGTTGGGGATGGAGATACCGATACACCGGGCAATGAAACCGAATCCGAAACTGCTGACAACGGGGCCGCATCATGAACGCCAGATACGTGATCGCACTCATCCTTGTGGGGCTGGTGCTCGCAATCTGCTCGGGCTGCGTCGATAGATCGCAGGAGGGGAGGCAGGAATCCGTACCAGGGATGCTGCATACGCCAGCGGGAGCGGCAACCGGCACTGATGAACTCACAGAGTATGAACTGGATAGTTTCGAGAGCGATCTTGCGGAACTTGAGGATATGCTCGGAGGGCTTGACGATATCGATGCTATGGGCGAGGTAAACGATTCAACGTTTGCTTAAAGCCTCTCCCCTCTTTTTTTTCTTTATAGATACGCGGCAGAAGACCCCGCTACTTGTAGCAGGGAGGAAGTCACCCACCTCTGCAAGTGCATCATCATCTGCTACTCGCCGAGCATCGCAAGCCGCGAGATCCGCCAAGACCGCCCGATTCATCTCCACGGTTCGAGCAGACATGCAGGACACCGGTCCCTAAGTTCGCATTCCCCGCATGATCTCGGATATTTAGGGCAGCCAGCACGCTTGAGATACTGCATGGCAATCTCCGTCTCGCTGCCACCCGGCATCTCGGTTGGGTAGTATCCAGACCATGCCACGTCGGTGAGGCCGATATCCTTGCATTTCTCAGTCAGATCGTTCATCAGAGCCCTGCTGGGTCCGGGATGGTAGTACAATATGAAGTTAGGTCGAAACCCGATCAATCGATACGGTATCGTTGGATCGACGTCAGCGATGAATGCCGCTATCTTTAGTACCTGACGATCGGTTATACCCGGTATCACCACAGTCCTGAATACACGGATGCTCTCTCTGGCACTTGTAGCAAGGACTTTTGCATTCCGGAGCACTGGCGCGGATGGTGCGCCGGTCAGCATCCGGTGAACATCATCGTCATAAGCCTTGATCTCAAAAGAGATCGATGTGGCTATATCGGTCACCCGTTTCAAGGTCTCTGGTGTGCAGAAACCATTGGTCGCAATCCCCACACCGATCTCCGTACCCTTCTCTCGTATCGCCTGCACCACCTCCTCGATATAGGGAAGATGAATCGTTGGCTCGCCGCCCGTGAAACCGATCTTATCGGTGTCTGGTGTCATTTTGGATATCGTTTCATCTGCAAGCACTGCTGGCGTTACATAATCCCGGTAGAACCATTGCGCATCAGGATACTGCGATATCCGGTATGCGTTGCAGTAGATACACCTAAAATTGCATCCGAGCATGGTGACTGAGTAACTAAAAAGCGTCTCTGATAGCATCGTGTACGCGATTAGGGGGTGCATCCCTGCCCTACATACGCCGCGCTCACCTTCGAGCCGGTTTACCCCACACCTCCATTCGCAGAGGTTACATCGCGCAAGTTCGGATATGTGCTGCATTGTGGATCAGTGGGTTTTCTGCGTCAGGGATTATAGTTATTTCGAAACGAAGACGGTTGTATAGTCCCATATGTTTTGACTTTTCTTAACTTTCAAAGAAACGCAAATTAGCCTCCAATTTTTCTTAAAAACCGTTAGCCATCGGACTTGTTGCCGTTTCTTAAGCTGTATGACCTAACTTTTGATATCAGCATAATGCCATGCTACATATCGATTAATGCAGATAACTATATATAGTAGTATGACCTAATGTATCCACATGGTGTCATTGCGAAAGAAGAAGATCAAGGGTCATATCTATTGGTATGCCGTTGAGATGGCAAGGGTTGATGGCAAGCCCAAGCAGGTGTGGCAAAAGTATCTCGGAACTGCGAAAAAGATCGTTGAACTGAAAGAGAGGGCAGCAGAACTGCCACATATCAAGCTAACATCCTTCCAATATGGGAAAACCGCCGCGCTCCTTGCCATATCCGAGGAACTGAACTTCATCGACATCGTAAACCGGCACACCAACAAGAAGAAGAAGATGGAGGGCTTAACAGTTGGCGAATATCTCCTTTTAAACATCATCGGAAAGTGCGATGGGGCATTATCAGAGAATGCTATGCAGAAATGGTTCGATAAATCATCATTGAATTTGCTGTGGAAGTTTCCGCACAGACTTACCTGCCAGAACTTCTTAAACCACTACAAATACGTAGACCACGAAACCAGCAGGAAAATCGAAGATGACTTGTGCAAGGCGCTTATTGAGAAAGGTATGACGCCCCAGATACTTTTCCTCGATGAAACTAACTGGTTCAACTACATCACAAAAGGAGAAGAACTACCGCAGAACGGGAAGAGCAAACAGTACAGGAACCATATGAAACAGGTGTGTATGGGGCTAGCCGTATCCGAAGACAATGTGCCCTTCATGCACGAAGTCTATGAGGGGAATAGACATGATTCTAAGATATTCCCGGAACTGCTGGATGCACTCACGGAACGGTTGACCAATCTGAAAATAACGACTGATGACATGGTACTGGTATTTGACAAAGGTAACAACTCAAAAGTAAATATCAAAGATGTAACGTCCCAAATGAATTTTGTAGCTTCTGCGAAACACAATCAGGCGGAAGAACTTTTGGAGATATCGCTTGATGATTACAAATATTTGTACACAAATTCGAAGGGTAATAAGATATACGGCTACAGG
>DAOUXE010000137.1 GCA_030666765.1 Methanosarcinales archaeon | reverse complement strand
GCGATCTCGGGCAGGTCGAGAAAGCGATCGAGTACTATGAGGATGCGCTGGTGATTGCAAGGGAGATTGGGGATCGGCGTGGTGAAGGAAATGCCCTCGGAAATCTCGGGATTGCATACAGCGATCTCGGGCAGGTCGAGAAAGCGATCGAGTACTATGAGGATGCGCTGGTGATTGCAAGGGAGATTGGGGATCGGCGTGGTGAAGGAGCTGACCTCGGAAATCTCGGGAATGCATACCGCAATCTCGGGCAGGTCGAGAAAGCGATCGGGCACTACGAAGATGCGCTTGTGATTGCGAAGGAGATTGGTGATAGGCGTAACGAAGGAGTTTGGCTCGGAAATCTCGGGCTTGCCTACAGCTATCTCGGGCAGGTCGAGAAAGCGATCGAGTGCTATGAGGATGCACTTACAATCGGTAAAGAGATAAAAGATCCAAGAATAATAGATTTCTGTGAGCAAAACCTAGTATCAGTGAAAAATTCAGGAGATTTAAAGTTATCATCTCTCGAATAACTCCACAAATCCCTCCGCGGTACGGATACTCACCCTGACTAGCGAGTTGCCCCCATGCCTGATTAATATCGTACGTCGCATTTCAGGTGCAAGAGGGTACATGTCCCACGGAAGAATCTCTCAACGGCGCGTGCCTGGATGCTACTCTGAAGCGCGGGATTCCTGCAAGGAGCTCGGCATAAAGTTCACCATCAGAGAAGACGTCAGCGCCTGCACCCTCTGACGCAAGGATCCGCAGGACTGAAAGATAGGAGATTGAAATAAAACGAGAACGACTTCTGCGCAATTGTTTCGCTCCGAACGCTTCAAAAGAGAATCAGTATACGAAATATAAATATTTACAAGTAATTAATTATATCTAAACTATTTGTGTATGGCCCAATCACTTCAAATACACGAATCGCCCAAAGAAATATACAAAAAAAAATCAAATCGGCGATTGAGCTTGAGGGTACGAAAAATGAACCGGATTCTACTTGCCATGTCGGTAGCGATTCTGTGGGGGCTGTATAATTTCTTTATCAAACTGTCTTCTGGTGAGATTGACACCGTATTAGGAGCGGTCACTCTGCAAATAACCGCAGCGATAGTGAGCGGAATTCTACTTCTTTGGATGAAGATCAGCTCAAAAGAGATAGTATTCACTCACAAAGGAATTGAATATGCCATTTTGGCTGGTGTTTGCGTCAGTTTAGCCGAGATTACTTACTTAACACTATTTTCACGCGGCATCGACATTTCACTTGGGATGCCTATAGTTGTTGGAGGGACTATAATAGTTGGCGTGGTACTGGGGTTAGCGATACTAAAAGAACCGTTGAATTTTATCCATGCGCTCTCATTATTATTGATAATCACAGGGATAGTGATGCTGTCTGCCCGCTAACTTTAACTCGACCAAAAAGCATCCGCCCTCCAGTACCTCCATCTTATGCCCAACTCACCAAAACCAACCAAAAAACGGGGTGGGGTGTGATTTTGCGCCTCTGATACCTTAAAACTACAGCATCTATGTCGAGACTTTTTTTGGGGCTTACGGCCCGACTGGCGCTACGCCAAACCCCATGGCGTTCCCAGATCTCCGAAATCATGGGCACCCGACACGATATTCGGATCAGCACCGATCGGATGCGAAACGCCAGCACCAGAGCAACTTCAGAATCCCTGTATCTTACGATAAGAACTCATTTAAGCGATCCTGCCCACGCTTACCTTATGAGCAACCCAGAGAGACCAAACCCGATTCCGGAACTGGTCGTCGGAGTTAAGAATCTCGCAGCAGCCTCGGTATGCAAAGACCATGCCGACGCGGTCTATTTCTCGCTGGACAGGTTCAGTCTTCGGGCAAGGGCACAGGATATTAAAATAGACGACCTCTGCGCCTTTGTAGCATCTGTGAAGGGTTACGGGCTTAAAACGTACATGGCTGTCAATACCGTGATCTACCCGGAGGACCTGTCAGCAGTCGGGGATGTTCTCGATGCGGCAGGCAGCGCGGGTGTGGACGCGGTTATCGCGTGGGATCCTGCCGTGATCTGTGCGGCTTTGGACCGCGGTCTTGGTTTGCATATATCCACGCAGGCAAATGTGTCCAATGGAAGAACAGCCGAGTTCTACGAAACGCTTGGTGCAAGCCGCGTGATACTGTCGCGGGAGCTTAGCATTCACCAGATCAGGGAGATTCGGGAGCAGACCGGGATGGAACTTGAGGTCTTCGTGCACGGCGCAATGTGCCAGGCAGTGTCGGGTCGCTGCTACCTCTCAGCGTACTTGCTTGGAAGGTCTGCGAACTGCGGCGACTGCGCTCAGCCGTGCCGATGGCAGTGGACGCTTACCGACGACTCCGGGGCAGAGGTTGAACTGGGCGGCAAATATCTGCTCAGCGCAAAAGATCTCTGCATGATCGAACATCTGCCAGAACTGATAGATACAGGCGTTTGTGCCTTCAAAGTGGAAGGCAGGTTGCGAAATGTCGGATACACAGCTACCGTATCCGGATGCTACCGTGAAGCGCTGGATTCCTGCCGGGATGGCTCGTACACCACCGAGCAGGCACAGGAATTGAAGGGACGGCTGGAACTTGCATACAACCGCGGATTTTCCACTGGCTTTTATTTCGGGGTGCCCGGTCCGGACGGGCTTGGCTACGAGTCTGATATGAATGCGTCACCTGTACGGAGGCAGGCGGTCGGCGTCGTTCTGAATTATTATCCGAAAAGGTGCGCTGCGGCTGTGCGGTTGCTCGAACAGGGTCTGACTGTCGGGGACCGGATCATCATCGAGGGCTCCACCACATACCTTGAGCAAGAGGTTGAATCGCTGGTCATATCCGGGAGATCTATTAGAGCGGCAGAATCGGGTCAGGAGGTGGGCTTGGGCGTGCGGGATCGGGTCAGAGAGAATGACAGGGTGTTTAAGGTTGGACAGATGCCCACTCATTGATATTCATTCAGACAGGCCCTGATTATTCTGCGGCTGCCCCTCATGACACAGCCGCCTTGTCCCCTATAGCCGCCTCTTTCGCTTTTTCCTCCTCGTACCGGATATTTGTCCGGTAGACCGCGAGAAGAAAGCCATACAGTGCAGGTCCGACTACGATACCCACCGCACCGATCACAAAGAGCGGTGCAGCAAACGATAGGAGAGTGATTGCGGGGTGTATCGACGCGCTCTGCATGGCAAGACGGGGGCGGATGATATTCTCGGGGATCACAGTTAAAAAGATTATTCCGAAGACCAGTATAGCCACGCCCGTCGTGTACTCCTGAATCAGCAGATAGTATAGTGCCATTGGGGTATATACCATGTTTGCCCCGACAAGCGGAAGCAGCGCAACGATAGCTGTGATGATACCCCAGAGGAGTGGATATGACACACCGAGCAGGAAAAATCCGATAGCCGCGATGAATCCGATCAGCAGACAGGTGATGAGGTACACGTTGAAGAGACTGTGATAGATGGGTTTTAACTCATCAAGGAACTTCAAGACGAGTTCTCTTTCCGGTAAGAGATGGGTGGCCATATTTAAGGTGTTCTTGCCATCGATCAAGAGATAATAGACAAGCAGTATAGCGACAAAGAACTGCATAAGATACACTATCGTTTTGGCGGCAATTCCTGTCAGCATGCCTGCCGCGGGTGAGAGCAGATTTGGAATACGTTTGACAAAATCTTCAAACGCCCTGTTCACATCTTCTGTGTACAGGTATGTATCTGGGATGTATCTTTCTGCAAAATCAGTTACGCATATCAAAAAGTTGTTTATCATATCTTGTGGGGCATACTGAGCTTCCCTGAGGGCATCCACCTCGCTTGCCAATGCGGCGAGCACCACAAATAAACAGATCATGAATATGGCAAAGACCAATAATAGGGTTAGCACTGCCGAAACTTGCTTATTTTTGGTGATGCGAAGGAGATACGCGTAGAGCGGGTACAGAAGATAGGCAACCAAGAAACTCCACAGTATAGTCACGATGAATGCTTTTGTGACATATATCACTGCAAGAGCCACACAGATGATCATCGCACTCGCAATCCACTTAAACTTTGTACGGGAGTTCATTTTTAACCTCGTTTTTTGCTACTGTAACTATATAATCTTATCGAAGATATCGCCCGCGGATATATCGCACGATCTCAGCACGGACCGATCTCTCGCACCCGAAGATGATGGCCGGTAGGATCAGTCGTCCAATTGTGATACCGATCGAACCTCTGACGCGGTATCCGAATGTCTGATCCCAAAACACCGGATCAAGACGGATCGAAACCACGTTAGAACGGATAATTGGGGATGAGGCCGCATACAAGAACCCAGCAAGCATTCCGGTGTCTGCAGGATCAGAAAGCCCGAAACTTGCATTGCAAGAGAGTTCCCTGATACTGATGCTGCGCACCATCCTGTTTACAAGCGTGATTGCAGGACGATGCAGCGTGCGAACCCGTTCGAATGCACGGCTGATATCCATCTCCTTTTTTGCCTCCTCTTCTTTCTTCCCTTTCTTCAGCGTCTCTCCTTTTTGCACATTCACGTACTCGCGCGGCTTTCGTTCCGGGACTGTACCGGTGTCGGTGTCCGCATCTACATCTTTCAGCGTCCCCCCTTCTTTTTGCACAGCCATATACTCATACGGCGTTTGTTCCGTGACTGCATCGGTATCGATGGTGTGGGATAGGAACAGCCATGATAGCTTGATCTTCTTTACAGTCTCTTCGCTATCGCCACCGGCTAGTTCGAACCGGCAGATGAACGGAACCCATAGTAGAAGCATAAACAGTGCTACGACCGCCAGCAAAAAGATAAAAAGGATGGGGTGCAGGATTAAAAGCCTCCTCGGAAGTGTCAATCCTCGTCCGCGGACTCCTCTGGCTTTTTCTTCTTCTTCCCTTTCAGGGATTTTACCTTTTCAAGTAGTT
>DAOUXE010000046.1 GCA_030666765.1 Methanosarcinales archaeon | reverse complement strand
TTTCCGCCGCTTTCCTTGCATTTTGAAGCTCCTTGCCATTTCATGTTTTATTCTCCGTATAAGCGTCCCGGCCGGGACGCTTATACGGAGAATAAAACATGAAATGGCAAGGAGCTTCAAAATGCAAGGAAAGCGGCGGAAAGATCGCGAGATCGCGTGGAAAGCGAAAGTTCGAGATAGGGCGCGAACCTGCTGACACACACCTCGCACCGGTGCGCAGCAAGAAGGTGCGTACTTTTGGCGGAAACAATAAGATACGTCTCTTCCGGTGCGATATAGCGAACGTGACCAATCCGGCAGATAACACAACCCAGAAATGCATGATCGAGACCGTCGAGGGGAACCCGGCAAATCAATACTATACCCGGCGGAATATCATCACAAAAGGAGCTATCATCAAGACAAATTTAGGATCGGCGCAGGTGACCAACCGACCCGGACAGGAAGGAGTCGTCAACGCTGTGTTGATATGAACACAGCAGGAAACCCTTATTATGCATGAATGCATTGAGTTACTGGTGCACCACGACGATACTCCAGTCCTCCGGATTCCCACTATGATTAGCTTTGAAAGGGCTCGTAGCTCAGCTAGGCAGAGCACCGGGCTTTTAACGCCTGCGGCGTTGCTGCTGCGTGTAGAAACCCGATGGCCGAGGGTTCAAATCCCTTCGAGCCCGTTAATATCCAGCCATTGTAGGATGTGGCATCGATGGACCGCTCATGGCGATCCATTAATATCCTGTCCTTCAGATAGTGACATCGATGCATCTTGCAGAGGTGCATTAATGCCCCGTCCTTCTGGCGGTGGCATTGATGAAGATCGCTTCTGGCAATTTCCGTTACGACACAATTCCGTGGAGGGGTTCAGATAGAATTCGACATATCCAGCCACATAATGGTTCCGAGACACAGGATACTCGATGATTATGAGGCAGAGGAAGTATTGAGCAGATACGGCATCGAAAAGGAGAAATTGTCCAAGGTCATGACAGTTGATCCGGCAATCAAGGAGATCGGTGCAGACGCAGGCGATGTCATAGAAATTACGAGAAATAGCGAAACTGCTGGCGAATTTGTGTTTTATCGCCTTGTAATTGAATGAGGGAAGAATGTTAGATCGAAAAAAGCTATCCCGTGCGTATTTTACCAAGAACAAGATTGTGCAGCACCAGATTGACTCGTTCAATGAATTCATAGATCGCGGTCTTCAGAAGGTCGTTGACGAGATGGGTGTTATCGAGACCGAGGTTGGTGATGCCAGCAGCGGTACAAAAACGTACGTCCGTCTCGAGACCGTCTCGGTTGGGCATCCGGTGGTCAAGGAAGCAGATGGTGCAGTCGATCGGTTGTTCCCATCAGATGCACGGCTGCGCAATCTCACATATTCGGCACCGATCAATCTCACGATGACCGTCGTACAGGACGGGGTTGAGAGCGATCCGAAGAGCGTGGAGATCGGAGTCACTCCGATCATGCTGCGGTCAAAGGCATGTAACCTATACGGACTGACCGATGCGGAGATACGGTCGCATGGCGAAGATCCGCTCGATCCTGGTGGATATTTCATCACAAATGGCACCGAACGGGTAATCATGACGCTTGAGGATCTTGCGCCGAACAAGATCATGACCGAGATAGACCACAGGTACGGGGACCGGGTCGAGATTGCAAAGGTGTTTTCGGAACGGTATGGATACCGGGCACTGACTGTCGTTGAGCGCGGGCGCAAATCGATACTTGAAGTGTCGTTCCCGTCGCTTCCGGGGCGCATCAATTTTGTCGTGCTTGTCCGTGCACTCGGGCTTGAGACCGACAAAGATATCGTGGATGCGGTATCGGATGATCCTGATATCAGGGAGTTTATGAAAGAGAATCTTGAAGAAGCGGTAAACATCGGAGTGTTTACGCAAGAGAATGCGCTTGAAGAACTTGGAAGCGTCGTTGCGACAAGGCAAGCAAGGGAGTATCAGACACGAAGGATCGGCTACGTCCTTGACAGGTACCTGCTTCCACATCTTGGCAACGCTGAAGCGGATCGGATGGTAAAAGCTCATTATCTTGCAAGAATGGCTGAGGCATGTTTTGAACTGACCACAGGTCTGAGAAACGTGGACGATAAGGATCATTACGCAAACAAGCGGCTGAAACTCGCAGGAAATCTGATGGAAGACCTCTTCCGGGTTTCATTCAATCGGCTTGCAAGAGACATCAAGTACCAGATCGAGCGTGCGAGTATGAGAAAACGGGAATTGAACATTATGACCGTGATACGTCCGGATGTGCTCACACAGCGCATCGTTTACCCGCTTGCAACTGGAAACTGGGTTGGCGGGCGCACAGGTGTTGCGCAGTTGCTCGACCGCACCGATCAGATATCCTCACTGTCCCACCTGCGGAGGGTCATATCGCCGTTGTCCAGAACGCAGCCGCATTTCGAGGCAAGAGACCTGCATCCGACGCAGTGGGGTAGATTGTGCCCATCCGAGACTCCGGAAGGTCCAAACTGTGGTCTTGTGAAGAACTTCGCCCAGATGGTGGAGCTATCTACAGGAATCGAGGATACCGAAACGATCAAGAATGAATTGTACGCGTATGGCATCAGTGCAGTATGATAAATGAGAGGCATAATGACAGGCAAGGTGTTTTTAAACGGTGAACTGGTCGGCACCCATGAAAGTCCGGCAGAACTGGTGCGGAAGATCCGGATGGGGCGGAGGCAGGGCACAATCGGGGGCCAGCTCAATGTTTCGCTCCAGGGGCACGATGTACTCATCAATACTGATATGGGCAGAGCCCGCCGCCCCCTAATCATTGTTGTAGGTGGCAGGCCGCTGGTTACTGAAGACCATATCCTAAAACTCGAACAGAATGATATTACGTTTGACGATCTTGTGTCGGAGGGTGTAATCGAGTATCTCGATGCTGAGGAGGAGGAGGATGCATTAATTGCGGTCAATGAAAGGGATATCACTCCGGAACATACCCACCTCGAGATTGATCCGGCATTGATCCTTGGAATATGTACTGGCATGGTTCCGTTCCCTGAGCACAATGCATCCCCGAGGAACACGATGGGTGCTGCAATGGTTAAGCAGTGCATCGGTATTCCGGCATCCAACATCAAAATGAGGCCCGACACTCGCGGGCATATACTCCATTATCCGCAGCGTGCGCTCGTAAACACCGCAACATCACGCGCAATCGGCGCAGATAACAGACCCGCAGGTCAGAACTTCATCGTTGCAGTACTCTCGTTTGAAGGTTATAACATCGAGGATGCGCTTGTGGTAAATAAAGGTTCAATCGAGCGTGGTCTCGGGCGCAGCCATTTCTTCAGGACACTTGAGGCAGAGGAGCAGCGGTATCCTGGCGGGCAGGAGGATAAGTTCGAGATTCCTGACGCTGAGGTCAGGGGCGCAAGAGGTGAAGAAGCGTATGCGCATCTGGACTCTGATGGTCTGATCAATCCGGAGACTGTTATTCATCCCGGAGACGTCCTCGTCGGGAAGACCTCCCCTCCAAGATTTATTGAGGAACCCACCGGACTTGCCCCGCAAGAGCGTCGTGAGAACTCGGTTACCATGCGATCAAACGAGAAAGGAATCGTTGATACGGTCATCGTGACCGAATCATACGGAACCCGCCTTGCACGAGTGAAGGTCAGGGACCAGCGGATACCAGAGATCGGAGACAAATTTGCGTCCCGGCACGGGCAGAAAGGAGTCATCGGATTGATCGTGCCTTATGCGGATATGCCATTTACAGAACAGGGAATCGTTCCTGATCTGGTCTTAAATCCACACGCAATCCCGTCGAGGATGACGGTCGGGCATGTGCTCGAGATGATCGGAGGAAAGGTTGGTGCGCTCCAGGGAAGGGGGATCGATGCCGATGCATTCTCAGGCGAGACCGAGGAAGAATTGCGTGATGCACTGAAGTCATGTGGTTTTGCGAGCACCGGAAAAGAGGTGATGTACGACGGTGCCACAGGTGCGCAGATTCAGGCAGACATATTCATCGGCGCCATCCTATATCAGAAACTTCATCACATGGTTGCATCCAAGATCCATGCAAGATCGAGAGGACCTGTTCAGGTCCTGACACGCCAGCCGACCGAGGGGCGTGCACGAGAAGGCGGTCTCAGGTTCGGAGAGATGGAACGGGATGTGCTTATCGGGCACGGCGCAGCACTCTCCTTAAAGGAGCGGCTGCTCGATGAATCAGACAAGGTGTCCGAACTGGTCTGCGGACACTGCGGGATGATTGCCACGTTCGATCGGAGGAAGAATATCGCGTTCTGCACCAACTGCGGCGCAGAAACTGATATCTATCCGGTGGAGATGAGCTACGCGTTCAAACTGCTTCTTGATGAGATCAAATCGCTCGGTGTTGCGCCGAGACTCGAGCTGGTTGACGCGGCGTAATATCTTGCAGTTCAGAGCGTTTTGCCGGTGCGGATCGTGCCGGCACATCTGCATTTAGGTAGGTAGGAAGATTGTGGGAATTTCTCTGAATTATTTGTACGTGTTTAGCTAACCACAAGATTACACGGATTTCCACAAGATTTTTGTGTTAATCTCGTGCAATCTTGTGTAATCTCGTGGTTTTTTCCACCTCAGCTAAAGATATACAAATGGTGAAACCGGGGGTTTAACTATTGTCCAGTCACCGCATCGATAGCCCGCATCAGCATCCGGTTCTCTTCCCGCGTCCGAACAGCCACTCTGACATATCGCCCATCCAGACCCTGAAACGTTGCACAGTCCCTGACCAGTATCCCACTACCAGCCATTCGCCCCACGATCTCCTCAGAATCCATGCCAGTACTGCTGATATCGACGAGAATGAAGTTGACCGCGCTTTCATGCGGCGAAAAACCGCGACTCGTAAACGCTTCCATGAGATATCCGCGCTCTTTTTGTATCAAGGCAATCGACCGCTTGAGATAGTCTCCTTTCATACATGCGCCCATCAGCTCCCTCCCGATCGCCTCGGCAGGTGCACCGACGTTCCAGACGAGCCGTGCATGGTTGAGCAGTTCGGTAACCCTGACGGATGCGATTCCGAAGCCAAGTCTGAGCCCGGGCACCGCAAACACCTTCGTAAGCGATCGGAGCACGACTATGAAATCAGAGTCAAAGATAGCGCGAACAACCGATTGAGTGGGATCTGAGAGTTCTATGAACGCCTCGTCCACAAAGAGGAACGTTTCGGCATCAGAGCAGCGATCGGAAAGCCGCCTCACATCATCTCCTGTGATCAAATCTCCTGTCGGATTGTTTGGATTGCACAGGAATACCGCGCTTGCATCCGAGATCCGGCCTTCCGAAAGTTCGAGAATCTTTGAATAATCCTGGTACTGCACATCTGCACCGAAGAGCTGGCACTGGAATGCATATTCATCGAATGTGGGTGCAGGGATGATCACGGAATCACCGCGCTCGATTACCGTCTCTGCAAAGAGCCGGATAAGTTCCGACGAGCCGTTTACTGGCACGATGTTCCCTGCCGTGATCCGGGAAGTGCCGCAAGTCCTTAAACATGCCTCAACAAAATCGGCGGATACGGCCCTCAATTTGGGATAGTTGTTGTCAGGATAATGGAAAATTCCCTTGATCTCCCGGATCGCGACCGGGATATCGGGTATGCCCATTGGATTCAGATTTGCGCTGAAATCTATCACCGACTGGTCGGAATCCATGTACTCTGCTATCCTGCCCCCATGTGCGCATGGAGCGCAGCCCTGCACCTCCTGCCGTACAAATCGCGTGATATCCTGCCGCACCGTATGCATCATGGATCACTGGAGGTACTCATCAAGACTGCTCACACCCTCAAGTTCGCTGGACTCGACCGCAACCTGATCAAATAGACTCTTGCGCACATGGATCGGCGAGTCCGTCCGCACCGCGATTGCTATGCAGTCGCTTGGTCTGGCATCGATCTCCTTATGAACGTCCCCTACATCGACGACCAGCCGCGCATAGAACGTACCCTCATCCAGATCATCGATCAGTATATGCTCCACCATGCCACCGAGTTCACCTATCAGCGAGACTATGAGGTCGTGGGTCAGGGGTCTTGGCGATAATTCTTTTCGCAGTGCAAGGTGTATCGACATCGCCTCTGCATGACCGACAAAGATCGGCATGATGCTGTCGCCGTCGGCAAGCAGTACCACTGGCGACATCTGCTTCGGGCTGCCAACCATGTATACACCCTTGATTGTAGCGGCGACGATATCCATTATTTCACCAGATTGATCGTAATATCCAATCTCACAACGCCGAAGGCGTCGATGCGAGAGTATGAGCAATTCCCGCACCGCATTAACACTGAAGGTGTCAATGTTCGAGTTTGAAAGTGTTGACATCGCATTATATGGGTTGCCTGATGTATGAAAGCGGGTTAACCCCGCTTCCCAAGATGCGCACCGACGCTCGGTCTCGTCTTCTCTGTGCCCCTGCCGCGTCCTCGCTGTCCCTTCGACTTCCGCCCGGCACTGGTCAAGCCCCGCTCTGCCCTGCCCCGTGTATTGCAGACCCAGTTAAGACGCGGATCGCTTTTGATCACAGGATGGTGCGGATCGACCAGGATGATTTCGTACCAGATATGTTTTCCATCATCTCCAACCCAGTACGAGTTTAAAACCTCCATATTTATGTATCTTCTGCTCGTGCGCTCCTCTGCTATCAGCTGTAAACTCTTCTTCGCAGTTATCTTACGCATCCCCATCCGTTTCGTCCTTCGTCCGCGTATGTATCTCGGTTTGCGCCTGCCGCCACGCCGCACCCTTGCACGCACCACAATGATACCTTCCTTTGCCTTGTATCCAAGCGATCGTGCGCGATCGATGCGCGTCGGTCGTTTTACCCGGGTAAGGCTATTGTCCCTGCGCCATTCTTGCAGACGCTGCTGTCTGAGCTCACGTACGTACGTCTGGTCCGGATTTTTCCATGCGTCTCTTACATATTTGTAAAACGATTTTGCCATTGTTATTTCACCTTTTCCGGTTCAACTGCTCTTTTCACAGTCACATTCCAGCAATTCGGAGTTTAGTCTTATAGTGGGGTCGCTATTAAATGTGTCTATCACTTCCATCCTTGGGTCACTGGATCGTGATGTCGGTTTTGAGTGGATATTTAAGGTGAAAAAAGGTATCCGCTTCAAATTAAATGGTAACAGAGGCACTATCTATCTAAAAAATTCATGATTTCTGATAATTATTGCAGATTCAGATTTTAGTACGTGTTTAGCTGAGGTGGAAAAAACGGCTCTTTTGTAATTCCCGTGAAATTGATCTCCATGATAAATCAAGTAAATAAGGAGTACCCTTCTATATCAAGATGTATACGCTGAAATAGATGTTTAACATTAAAAATT
>DAOUXE010000203.1 GCA_030666765.1 Methanosarcinales archaeon | reverse complement strand
GTAGGGTAGCGGATATCCTATTGGGCTTCGGACCCAATGACTCGTGTTCGAATCGCGGCGAGCCCGTTAACAAAAATAGGTGATTAGCATGAATGGCATTGATGAATTAACAAAACGAGTGATTGAAATGACGGAAAATGGCATGCATGTCGGGCAGATCGCCGACGAGCTCAACATCTCCAAGGAGACGGTTACACACCTCCGAACACATGCCGGCAAGAAGACGGAACTGCGCGCGCCGCAGGATATGTCGATGGACTGGCGCAGCATCGGCGAGAGTTCATACCGGTTGCGGTGCATCTCTGATGCGGTTGCGGATCTGATCCTTGATAGTGTGGAGGACGTAGCAGAGATTGACGCGGTGGTCGGTATCGCTGTAAGCGGCATCCCTCTGGCAAGCGTCGTTGCAAACGAACTCGGCACCAAACTCGCAATATTCTATCCGAACAAGCAACTCTTCGGCACCGAGAATACGGACGCTTCGGGAATCTTCAGCCACAACTTCGCAGACGCGAAGGGTACTACCTGTGTGCTCGTCGATGACGTGATCACCACCGGTGGAACGCTTACAGAGACGATCAAGCAACTGACCGAGATGGGGGCAAAACCGATAGCGATTGCGGTGCTCGTCGACAAACTCGGGAAGAGTACGATCGAAGGCGTCCCGGTATTCTCGCTCCTGCGCACCCTCTGGGTGAGTTGAGACGGACTGCTGGCTGTGGGGATTGATGGTTATTTCGTGCAGATTGCAAGCAGATAGTAACCAAGACCGTTAAACGGGAAGATCCAGCGCACCATGTTCTCGATCCTGCCGGAAACTCGCAGGTAGAGGGAGGCGTCCTTCTCGATGCGCTCTAAATGCGGGTACAGGAAGATCATCACACTGCCAACGCGCGCCCTCTGAAACCCTGCCCTCCTCATATTCTCTTTAAGTTCCTTTCTTGAGAAATAGTACGTCCAGAGCCCGTCGATTACGAAGTCCCTATTTTTAAGGGCGTGCCTGACCCAGTCACGGTTTCCAACAAGGGTATGCCTGAGCCACCAGTTAAGATTCCACCGGTTGACGATGGTGAATATAACCCGCCCTTCCTCCACAAGTACGCGGTGCATCTCGCGAAATGCCTGATCGTACTCCGGTATATGGCTATACGCGCAGAACATCGAGATGAGCATCGAGATGCACCCCTCCTTAAACGGAAGCGCATCCGCACTTGCGATGACAAATGGTATCGAAAGTCCTCTATCCTCTGCCTTCTTCTTTGCGATGCGGATCATCTCTGAAGAGATGTCGAGACCGATCACGTCAAAGCCCTGCCCTGCCAGATCAAGCGTCTGTTTCCCGGTACCGCAGCCGACATCGAGGATGATGCCGTGCAGATCCTTTACGTTGTCAGACAGCACCGAATCCTCGACCGTCCGCATGTAGTCGAGTTGCGGATTTACGAGTCTCGTGTCGTAGTCAGATGCGAGGTTGTCGTAGTATTTCGGGATGTTTATCTCTGGCATTGTGTGGATGGCAGCTTCCGGATCACCTTGTTATCGTCATCCTGCACCCATCTTCCGTAAACGTTGCATCCAGGTTCATCCCGATGTTTGCTGCCACTTTCTTATGGTATCCGTCTATGCAACCGTTGCAGTACTCCTCTCTGGATATCGGCATTCCCTTCTCCTTGAACTCCATGGCTGCCTTTAACGTAGCACACGTCTTCGTATCGAGAACGGCACTTCCGGAATCGCCTTCTACCTCTACATCGCTGCCATGCAGGTTTTTACTCATGGTTGCGTAGTGGAGCGCGTATTTAAGCGGAGTGTTGATGCCCAGTGCGTTTAGTTTCATGGCACAGCCCTCTGCTGCCATGGTCCCAAGTTCATCTTCTGCCTCTGGCCCAAGTTTTTGCCGGATGTAAGCTCCTGTGCCTACCAAGATTCCAACAAACATCTCTGAAGCGATCTTCTGGATCTCTTCCTTACTCAGTTCAGGTATCTCTACCATTACTTGCACCTCCTTTCGTTCAGGTTTAATATCCGGTCATGGCATTTAAAATTATCTTCGGGCAGGGGTGTCAAGTCCCAATCGGTCCACCTCGGACTTGAAGGGGCTGTCCCATAATTAGATATTTCGCGAAATCGGATGCTTGTGTCCGCGATTCTTTTTTTTTTGTGATTTTGAAATTGTGAAACAGCCTCTAAAGTCGGGGCATCCGCGGGGCTCGGAGGTCGCGGGTTCGTGTGAGCATGGACGGCGGTGGGGTGGGCACAAACACAAGTTACCATCATACCAATACATCAGATAAGATACTCATCTACGGGGCTTCGTTGGATACGATCTGATAGTACCAGCGATGTTCGCTCTTTCAACACGTTCCCAAAAACTTATACCACCAGTTCTTTCTATTTCAGTTAGTACCTTTCTGTATCTCTCTCGCTGCACTTCATATTCACTTTTACTCATTTTTACACCTCCTTGTACGTATATAATTTGAAATAAGGTATACGTTGATCATTTCCAAGATACCAACATAGATACCTATCAACACCATCGTTTAACGACTCCACAAGTTCTCTACAGATATCTGATAATTCCAAGTCCATCTCGCTTACACATAAACCGATTCTGCGAGCAATGTGGTAGTCAAGCAAAAGCTCGTGTGATGGGAGTTCAAATACAAGTTTATTACTAATCTCTTTAGCATCATTCTCTTTATATCTTAGACCGCTGAACATATACTCTTCCAACAGTAATCGGGCATAAAAGAGAGTCAATTCTCGCACCCTGAAAAAATGGCCTATATCCAACGGATCAATACTTCTCACAAGCTCAACCATGAGATCTTTATCGGCTTCTGTCTCGATATTATTTGAATCCATCATCTTCTTAAAATGTTCCACAAATTTTAAATAAAAATCCAAGTTGACTAAATGTATACTATCGTCCGGACGGTCAGCTGATACCAATGATATATCAATGGGAGACAACGTAGCATGTGCTCCAAGTTTTATTTCATTGGCTCCCAAACATATCAAGGTGCCAGCACTCATAGCACGCTTGGGGACAAGCACCGTAACATTATCAGAAAAATCGTGTAGTATTTGAGTAATCAAATACGCTGCGTCAGGACTCCCGCCAAGGGTATGAAGTAACAGATCCAAATCATCAAGTTTTTTATCACCCAAATTATCTTTCAGTTCATCATAAACCTGTTCAATGTCCATCTCCTCTATTGACCCGATAGGGGGGTAGTACATAACAAACAAAGAACGCTTTCTGGTATTCACAATTTTCAATGCTGTTTTCCTCAACTCTTTGAAATACTCATCTGCAACATCAGCATCAATCTCTTCAACTGTCTCTGATCCTACCATTTTTTCCTCTTCAACTTCAGACATACAAAATCTTCTCTTATTCCATGTTATTAATTAATATCGATCTTTCTACGAGTTTATGATCATTTCTTGTTTTCGATGTCATTCAGTGTTCTTAAATGTTTGCTCGTCCCAATCCACTGGAAGATAGTTATTCAGCCCACTCCACAAAAACCTTCCACCCACGCAGGCACATCCCGACCTCTGTATACTCTATGTCTCCGAAGAAGAAGTCACCGACCCTGCAATAGAATTACGGGGCATCTCGACGTGGGTG
>DAOUXE010000053.1 GCA_030666765.1 Methanosarcinales archaeon | reverse complement strand
CTCATCCTTAAGCAGTTTATTGTTAAATAGTCTCATTTTCATCACCTCTTAGTACAGTACCATTATGGCATCGATAGCTCCCGGAGCCGTCTTCGTCACTGCGAGAGATGCTCCACCCGCTGGTTTCAGCTCCACCTGCAACTGCTTATTGACTGCAACTCCGCCGTTACCGTTTCCTGCTTCAGTAGGCAGTGCTATATGCAGCTTTACCATCTCGCCGGACTCAATCATGACATCCCCATCTCCAATAGAGCCTCCTTGATCCGCTACGAAAGTGTAGTTCCACTGTCCAGCAGCAGTCAGCTCAGTATTATTCCCCTGGCCGGTGATATTCCCTACGTATGTATACTGGTCTGCATACGCAATCGTCATCTTGGATACGTCAACCGGATTGTTGCCCGCGGTCAGCTGTAGGTATATTGTTACATTCCCTAACCGCATCTCACCATCCGGAGTCGCACTAACATTGCGGTGACCTATCACATCGCCCGCGAGTTCGACCGAAGAAGTCGCCTGGTCCATACCCGTATGGATGACCTCCTTACTCTTCTCCGATGTGAAGAATCCCGCTCCAAGCACCACATAGCTGAATACAGCAGCCACCACCACGAACGCGGTCAGCACGATTGCTGCTTCCAGACCTGTGAATGCCTTTTCGTCATTCCCAAAGTCCTTGAACTTCCCAAGGAATTTCCTTATGTTCATATTCGTTTCCTCCTGTATTGTTGTTTACCCCACTCTACCACCAACATCATAATGATAATGAGGTACAATGTAAACTATGTTTTGGAGGTATATTAAGAAAATTGTGGAAAATTCACTTCTTTTCCTTTTGCAAAGATCGCGAAACGAAAAGTTTACACATCACCTGTTTGGCGCATAATCACCCTTTTTTATGCGGGATAAAGATCGTTTGCTTGCCAAACGTCAACTTTTTATCCTTTATTAACTTCTTATAGAACTTCTCATTCAGTTTTATCGTTCTCTTTTTACTATTCTTAGTAACTGTTATCTCATATTCGCTGCCTGTCTTCCGTATGCTTGATACAGCCCAGGATAACCCGTCATCCAGCCCTTCCTCATTCTCTTTCTCTTTTCTTGCAACCCTGCCCCACAGCATGAACGCTGCAGCAAGGACAACGATTCCAATCGCCGCATACACCAGTAGATCAAACAGGTTCCTGCCCGCCGGTTCATCATTCGGACCGGAAGCATTGGTGGGCAAGACACCGGTCATATTCTCAAAAGCGGGCGTGGACACTTTCGGAGGCAGGGGCTCTGACTGATTTGACCGGTTACCGGATGTTATATTCTCAGATGTTACATTCTCAGAGGTCAGATTCTCAGACGTCACATTGTCGTCAGGCACTGCCACAGGAAGACCCAGGATCGAGGAGAAGACCACGCCACCGTAGTCATTTCGAGCTATGAACCAAGCCTCTGCGCGCGAAAGATTCAGTTCACGATCAGATTGTACGTGATATGAAAACCCGACGGACTGTTCCGGCTCCAGGAGAATGTCATTTGCCATCAGGAGATACGAATCATTGGCTATGCGGAGATCGAAATCCCCTCCGGTGGGGATGCCGGTGCCTTCGTCCATGCCACCCTCGGTGTAGCGCGCGTATAGGGGTATGGTGTCTGTGAGATCTGTGAGCGCGGCGCGATCACCATCGTTTCGCAGGTTAAGTGCCACCCGGTGCGTCCCATTGCCAGGTTCCGTGATCGTCTTTGTGAGTTTGATGTGAGGTCCGTGAACCGTGATGGTGGCACCATCCGAACGCCACGAATGTTTCGTCCCGTAGAACTCCGCTCTGACAACCGTTGCATTGACTGCATGCCTGCCAGGCTTTGTCGGCACAAGTTTGTACCGGATATGATAGGGATGCTCCCTGGATACGCACTTAAGCGATCCTTCCTCGTGGACCTCTGCAACCTTAAAGCCGTCAGGTATCGGAGGGTCGGTGATATTGAGATCGTATAGGGGGTAGAAGCCAATATTACGGATGCTAACTTCCACGATGCTCCACTCGCTAACGTTATATATCAAGGCTTCCGGCATGGATATGGCGATCTCCTCCAGACTCAGATTCGAGCTTATGAGGTTGCACCGGCTCATACTGATCTCGTCATAGCAGGCCGATTGTGTAACCAGCAACTCAGGGTCGGTGCAGGATAAGGTCAGGGATTCGTTTGTGCAGTACCGCATCTCCTGGATGTCAACTCCCTCAGCGGATACTGATATGGTGTAATTGATCCGGTACGGCGAGGTTACCCCATCCCATGCCGGTGCAGCAACAGTGAAATTGATCGATCCGGCATCACCATTCTCCATACACCCGAGACTTTCGTATATCATCTGATCACGGAACTCAAAATCCTGATCTGCAAGTTTCAGTTCTCCGATATCGATCCATACCGCAACATCCTCGATCCATGCCCCTCCCGTATTCTTAACCTCTATTGCGATCGTCTTCTCCTTTCCCGGAGCATACTGATCAGATGACACGTTGGTCCCATAGTGAGTCTCGGATGTCGCACCGATCTCGATATCAAGCCTGGGTTTCTCTCCGCGATACAGATCCAGATGCGCCGATGGAGTTTCATGTGCATCTGTAGTTATACCCGTCAATTCCACCCGTATCTCAGCGTCCCAGTTAAACCAATCATCCCCTGGTCGCGTATCAAGATACAGAACCTTCTTCTCAACGGCCCCATCCATCTCAATCGATATGAGCGCTGCACTCAGATCCTGGTTAAAATCAGAAGCCCGTATGATATACACCGCATCATCCGCTTCGAATCCGTACGCCGTGCTCCAGGCAATGCTCGTGCTACCGCTGCTCACCCACACAACGTCGGCGTCAAGATCGTCATCAGGACATTCATTCGTGACGGCGATTGCCGGTTGCAGCAGCATTGAAAGTAGGATTGCGAAAATTACTCTCCTACCCGGGTCATGAAACTTGATATCCACCCCTCCGCGATATGTACTACTTTTTTGGCTTGAACATGATTGTATGCTTGCCAAACGTCATCTTTCTCTTCTTTATTAATTTCTTATATAACTTCTCATTCAGTTTTATCCTTTTCCTCTTACCGTCCCTCTCGATTGTTATCAGATAGTCCTCACCCTTCTTCTTCATGGCTGATACCATCCATGATGACCCATCATCCGCGCCGCCTGCCTGCCCTTTCCGTTTTTTTATGACCTTAGTGTATAGAAGGAACCCTGCAACAACGACCACAATTACAAGCAGTATGTAAATCAGTATACTTGGTATGTTCCTGCCCCCGGATCTGTCATCAGAACCGGAAGCATTTGTCGTCTCGTTCGTCTCATTTTCGGATGAAAGTGTGGCCTTTGAACTTATGAAAGAGATTGTAAGTGAATCACCTGCGATATCCAGAGAAGATGTCTCTGCATTTATTGTCACGTCGCCCGCACCACTACATTCTACCGTGGTCGCTGCCCTGCCCCCATCGGTCTTTACTTCTCTTGTTAAAAGAACGGCATTTCCTGAAACGATCGAGAAATTTATTGTTACTGTGGTGTTTTCCATCAGCGTTCCACCCTCGTCAACAACCAATGCGGTTATGTTGCAGGTTGCAGATCCCCCCTCCTGTAATATAGTAGTGGTTTTATCTGCGCTCAATTGAATTCTCTTATTATGTTCAATGCAGATCATACAAACAGGCACAGATTCGTTGCTCGGGTTTCCTGCTCTGTCCACTGCAACCGCGGTTATCGTGTTGTTGCCCACATCCAGGCCGATGTTTGATAGCGTAAAGTCACCGGAGCCGGACACAGATATATTATTTTTTTCGATTTCATTTACGAATATGCGAACAATCGACTCTGCCTCGGAAGTTCCTGCTATTGTAATCATGCTTTTGTTTACGGTTGGAGGGGGGATTGGGGAGATGATTGGTGCATCCGGTGGAATTGTATCAAGTGTGATATGGATCGGATTTGACCGTAGTTCCGAATCAACCGCTTTCATAACGATTTCATTATCCCCTTCCGATAGCGTGATTGCCGTAGTGAAGTTGTTGCCGCTGGTTATCTCTACGGTCCCAACAGGATTTTGGTTTAAGTAAATTTCAAGGTTCTTCTCAGAGCTAAAGCCCGTTATGTTAAGCGCAGTTTTATTTGTAGGTGAGGTCACTGGCGATACTGAAATCCCCCTCATATCCATAGTTATCCATGTGCCGCGCGATAATATACCGCTTCCACCAGCGTCAATCGGTGTAAAAATGATCAAACCGCAGTACACATCGGCAGTATCCACTTTCACCGATACTTTCAGATCATGAGCAGTTCTTTCAGAGATATAAAATTCGTCTTCATAATTTATTCCGATGCCGAGATCGGATGCTGTTCTGTTGTATAGCGCAGGTTCTTTTGCACATACGCTACAAGGTTCTGTCCATCGATCTTCCACTACTATCCGTCCATTATAATCTTCACTCGAAACTACCAGAGTAAATGTAAATTCGTCCGTGTATGAGACATGATACGATTCTTCACTCGGGACGATGATATCTGCTGCTGATGAAATTCCTATCAAAGAAAATAAAAAAAGAGGAAGTAGAATTCTTTTCATATTGACGTGAGTAGATACCTGATTGGTCCGTCATCGGTAGTAATGCTTGTCAGATCGCCTGGAGGGACTAAACGAACTTCCGTGGTCTGTGTCTCTGACGAGAAACTGACGATACGTCCGAAGTTATTGTATATTGGAGCTATCGGAACATCAACTGAGTAGCTACCCATCTTCATACCATCTCCTTCTGACCTATCATCTCTTAAGTATGCATACTTATAAATGTTGGTATCAAAGGCACCGATGGGTGGCTGCGGCGTAATCCTGATGTCGCATGTGCCGATGTTCTTGAAGGTCACCTTTGTCCAACCGGTGGGTGTGCCCGGGTACACCGTTCCAAAGTCCCAACCATTGGCTGCCATCGCCTGAACTGCCATCAATTTAGGTGAGAATCTCGCATCCGGTGTTTCCAGGGGGTCCTCAAGAATGTTTACACCAGTCACGTTATCGTTCCTTAGTCCTGATCGGTTGTTTGTATATAGTGTGAGGTCCACTGTGTAGGACGTGCTGGCGCCGACCGATGCGGTTATTACCGTCATCCTGCTTTCGTTATCAGCCAGAAAGCTTCGGTTAAATCCACCAGTCTCATCAACAGTACCATCCGCAAACATGAATACGCCTGTTTGTGTGATACTGCCGATGTCCGGGTCGCTGCATGTCCAGTGTGCATCAGGTATCTGGAATTCGTTGTCATATCGATCCACACCTTTGAGTCCGAATGGTATCGAAACAGACGGCGTCAACTCTGAGAAACTGACGAGTTTGGTATCATTTGCTGTGATGTAGATGCGGTCTACGGGTCCATGATTGACGGTTACTATCGCCTCTGCAGATACCGTCCCATATATTACTTTTATTATGCCCGTACCGACTTCCTTCGCGGAAAAATGCCCATTGGCATCAATGCCCCCTATTGTGCTCTGCCAGCTAACATCAGAAGATACAACTTCATATGTCGTTTCTCCTGTTGTTGTATCCAAAACAGTTGCGGTTGCGGTGAATCGCTGGCTATTTCCGGAATAAACCGTTGCGTTTGTCGGATCCAGGGTAAAACCAACTACATAAATACCCGCTGTTCCGCCAGCACCGGTCTCACCATCGCTCGTATATGCAGCAGCAACAGAGCACATCGAAACCGCCAGTATCGTTGCGAGTAGTGCGCATCTAATAGACGCTACGAATTCCTTAAATCTCCCTGTCTTTGAATCTTCCATTTTCATACCTCCTTTGTGTTTAACTACCTCATTAATCCATCATTCTAATGATAATAATGAGGTACTATACCTATGTATGGAATGAAAGTATATAAAACAGATGGGCAAAGATTGTCATTTTCTTGATTTGACAATTTTTGGATACACAGGTTTTTTCATTCTGCGAATATGGCATCATGAAAAGGATGTGGTATCGACAAAAAGTTATATCTACTATGATTTCATAAGATTGTTACAGGGTAGTTAACCGGGGGAATAAACGTGGAAGAGATGAAACTTACAAATGTCGTCCAGACCTTTGAATCGATATTTGATGAGATAGGGATCGATGTATCACATGAAGCTTCTTTGTATTATGTTACTTTGATTTGCCACACTCCGGCAAGCTTTACTGAAATGCACAGGGAAGCCAGAAGAATACGCAAAACCATATCCGAAAGGGCACTTAAGAATGGCAGGAACGCACTTATGAACAATGGTTTGATTGCACAGGTGTTGTTCGTGCATGGATCAGATACGAGATTTGGGACAGAGCCATACCTACCTGTAAACCCAAGGATCGTTGCGGAGGTACATAACGAATATCTGAAGGAGGTCTATTCCGATGAAGATTTTTCCATCAGGAACCGGGATGTCGGGGAGATACACAGGATTTGGATGAAAAACTTTGGTAGAAATGGAATCGGGATCGAAAAGGGGAGTGTCACGCTTCATTATGCGGATACGTGGGTCGTGTATACACTTTTGGGCATCATAGGCGGGTTTGAGAATACCACTGTCTCAATGATGTTAGGCGGAATCAACGTTTTTAAAGAGGCGTATAAAGGATATTATAGCCATCTTGTTCAACAAGGATCGAAGATCAGGGCGATCATCGATAAAAATGATGAGGCGGAAGATATAAAAAGATTAAAGATGGAATATGGGGGTAAAATCGAGGTAAAATATATACCCAGAGAATACTATGGGACATGCAGACAGATTTTATTCGATCATGATTTGGCGCTGGATGGAACGGAACTTCTGCTTTCAGACAGGTCAGGACCATCATGTATCGGCACAATATATATGAGAGAAGCAGACCCCATCGCTTTGTTGAGAAATAACTTTGAAGATATATGGAAAAACCCTTCGCCTCGTTAACAAATTTCGATCATGATGGTGTCGCCTCTACCCAATCATATTTTAGCGATTCTACTATTAGTGCTCACCGAACAATAAAGTAGCAAAAGTACATGCCCCGAGTAACTCGTGGTAGGAACCACAAGATTACACG
>DAOUXE010000004.1 GCA_030666765.1 Methanosarcinales archaeon | reverse complement strand
GAGCGTGTACGGGCTTGCAAGCGGATTTCTGAGTATCGCCTGCATCACCGCACCTGCAAGTCCAAGACCGATGCCTGCGATGATACCGAGGAAGATTCTGGGGAGCCTGAGGTTCCAGACACAGACATCAGCGAGCCATGTCGACTCGTGTATCCTCATATCCTCGTTCCTCTCCTTGACTTCCAGAGTCGTCTCGCCTTTTACGCCCGCAATCTTTAATTCCGCTTTTGTTGCATCATCCTCATCGAGCCTTATTGTGGCTGAGTTTTCACCATTAACAATTGTGACAATCATGCCGTCATCGGATTTGCTGATCTCCGCACCCTCTGCCCAGCCGATGCCATACTCCTCACTGAGATACAGGAGGAGTTTCTCGTTATCGCTTCCCGGAACATCGTCCCATGTGAAGAGATACTCTGACTCGAACGTATTCGGGAACGGTTTTCTGAGTATCGATGAATAAGCGTCCCAGACCGAGAGGTCTGCAGACCCGAGCGATGTGGACACACCTGTTATTCCGACGATCAGGGCTATGAAGAAGAAGATGAAGAGGATCTTTCTTCCGACGAACTTCTTGTACTGCTCTCTGATCTCGTCCGCGGTTACTGTGTGACTTTCTTGTGTTGCCGCAGCCATGTTATCACTTCACTTCCCCTCGATTGATTCCTACGATCTCGGTCAGACCTTCATGATCTTCTCGACCTTCCCCTTCCAGCCGGCGACATCCTCCATCGTCATCACATCGATCGATCCGCCCTGGAAGTCTCCTTTCACATCACCCATCCGCTCCTCGATCCAGCCCTCCATCTCGAGGTATGCGTTCTTGAGCCCGTCGATCACATCAGGGTCGGCGTCCCAGAGTCCGCGCTCATAAGCCTCAAGAAGTCTTCTTCCGATCTCTTCGAGCGCCCACGGGTTGTTCTCCTCAAAAAATTTCCGCATCTCATCGTCCAGAATGAACGTCTTTGTGATGTCGTCGAAGATCCAGTCATCGACCTCCTGCGTCGTTGCTTCCCAGCCATAGACCCGTCCGACCCTCTTTGAGATGTCGCCTGCGCCCTTGTAGCCGTGCCGCTTCATCCCCTCGATCCACTTCGGGTTGAGGAGTTTCGTCCGCACAACTCTTCTCACTTCGTCTGCAAGCGTTCTCACCTCGATTTGGTCCCTGTCGCGGGTGTCGCCATAGTATGCCGAGACCTCGTGCCCTGACACCTCTCTTGCAGCGGTTGTGAGTCCGCCGTGCGTTCCGAAGTAGCAGCAGCATCCGAAGAGGTCGTACTCATCGGTAACGGTCTTGTTGAAGGTCAGATCGACGGTCTTGAGCTGGGATATGAACTTATCGTGGGATTCTTCTCCGAATACACCTTTTCCGTACGCGTATCCGTTCCAGTAGATATACACATCGGATAAATCCTTGTCCTCCTTCCACGCGGATGCGTAGACGGCAAGGTTGACGCCGTTGCCGTACGTTCCAGGCTTGCTCGCAAAGATGTGGGCAGAACCTTTTTCGCCATCACCATCACCATCACTCACTCCTGCCCCTGTTCCGTTCCCGTTGTCGCCATCCGCGGCGGCTCCGGATGCTTGAGATGCTTCGAGGTGTTTCTTCAGATAATTCATCTCGAGGGGCTCATCGAGCTCTGAAACCTCCCGTATCGCATCATCGATCAATTCTATACAGTTGTAGAAGCAGTCTCGTGTGATCCCGCTCACCCTGATCGTCACATCGATTCTCGGACGGTTGAGTTCCTCAAGCGAAATGATCCTGTACTCTTTCACCTTCCCGCCTTTCCATACCGGCTCAACGCCGATGAGATGCATGATCTGGGCAAGCTGCTCACCATCCGCCCACATGATATCGCTTGCCATCCAGTACATCGCAATATTCTCAGGAATCTTCCCGTTTTCATCCACGTACTTCTCGATTACGCCATCCGCAAGCCTCTGCCCGATCCGCCATGCCGCCTTTGTTGGCACCTTGAAGGGGTCAAGCGAGTAGAAGTTCCTGCCTGTGGGCATCACCTCTGGCTTGCCGCGGGTTATGAGACCGGACGGACCCGGCTCGATGTATCCCGCATCGAAGCCATGAAGGAGTGAACCGACCTCATCCGATGAATCGATTCTCCAGGTGATCTCGTCTGCCTTATCTCTCACTGAGATGATCATGGCGCAATCGAGCCTCTTCAACCGATCCCCGAGAACCTCTTTGCAGACGGTGGCGGGGTCTTCATCACTCAAGAAGCCGTTCAGAATCTCCTTTCCAAGTGCGTCGATCTCGGTCAGCACCTCGCTCTTCAGATCGGCTGGCTCAGTATCCATTCCAAGAAGATCGAGTACGAGTTTTCTCATCTCTGAGTCGTACCTCAGTATCGAGTTTACAAACTCGATTTTCTGATCGCCTTCGGGACTTTCTCCGAATATATGCATCCCATCCGGAATCTGGGTGTTGTAGAGCTTCGTTATCGCTTCATGCGCCGCGTCCACGATTCTATCGAATGGAACACCCAGCTCCACCAGTTCCTCGAGCTTTATCTCTTCTGTTAGATTCGAATTCGTCAGGAGATCGATGATGATATGCTCAAGAGCGTGCGCCCTCGCTTTATCAGATACCTTCGTCTTGTTGTACTCTGCGATCTGGTCTTCGAGCTCCTTCAGATCGCCATAAAGACCGCTCTCGGTCATGACGGTCTGCATATGATCAACAAGGGTCGCGTAGCTCCGTCTTTTTGCAATTGTTCCCTCGGGAGGATTGTCTGAGTTGTAGATGTAGAGATGCGGCATATCTCCGATCGCAATGTCAGGATAGCAGCTCTCAGAGAGTGCAACCGACTTTCCTGGCAGGAACTCGAGGTTTCCGTGTGTCCCGACATGGATGATTACATTGGCGCCGAACTCGTTCTCGATCCACCGATAGGTAGCCATGTACTGGTGCGGCGGCGGAATCTCGGGATCGTGAAGGATCTTGCAGACCTGTCCGTCACACCGTGAGCCGGCACATCCTCGTTTTGGCTGAACGCATACAACAGCGTTTCCGTATCGTACGCCAGTTACAACGATCTTGCCATCATAGACCATCGCGGCTGGAACATCGTCCATTGCCTCGCCGGGCGGATTGCCCCATGCATCGCACATCCTCTTCCTGACAGCCGGCTGGAGCGTATCGAACCATTTCTCATACTCCTCCTTTGTAACCATCGCAAGCGCTCCACCTTTGTCCACGATCTCATCGATCGTCGTCCATCTGAACTCGGATATTGCTTTATGGTCCATGATGTTCTCGATCAGCTCTTTTCCGTTCTCAGGCACATCGACCGCGTATCCTGCCTCTTTCATCGCATGGAGGATTCTTGCGACGCTCTCGAGCGTGTCGAGATGTGCACCCGCGCCCACTGTCGCCTCAACCGATGCACATGGACTGTTATGCAGGATGAATGCGACCTTACGTTCGGATCTGGGCGTGTCTTTGAGCTCGATCCATTTCTTGATCCTTCGTACGATCTTCTTTACTCGCTCATCGACCGGGGCATGGCGCTCGAACTCGGTTCCGTGCTCTTCTTCGGTTCTCGAGGTTCCGATGATCAAGGGATCGATTACGCCCTCGAACTCAGCCATCGCAACACTCCATGCAACCTCGCTCGAACTCATCCCCTGAAAGTCCTCCATCCACTCCTCTTCGGTCTTGCGGTAGACCGTCAGCGGATGAAATACCGGAATGTCAAGCTTCGTAAGAGCGCTCACCGATTCTTCACTGTTTCCTGCATGGAATATCGATTGGAGGTTTACGATGGCGTCGATCTTCACAGGATCCATGAAGAAGTCCTCCGTTACCTCTCCGCTCGATTTGGCACCGGTTTCGGAATCACCCATCCCGAAACAGAACGCCGGGATCACATCAAACTCTGTCTCGAGTTCGCGGATCATCGCATCTACTATCTCAAGGTCACCGTTTGACCAGTATGTCCGATGGAACAGTATCCCAATCGCATGTCTCTTCTCTGGCTTGTACCACTCCAGATAGTCACCTATAGTCTCAAAGGTCCGTTCTGCATCGGGATGGTAGATCCCCTGCCACATCGTCTCTTCCGGCGGATTATAATCGTACTCAGCGCCCAGAACCTCGACTCCTATGTATCGTAGCATGTTTGCTATGTTCGCCTGCCCCCCGTAGATGTGGTAGGCGTTGACCGTCGCAACAACCTTCATCGGGACGTTTGAAAGCTCCCAGAATGACGAATCGTGCCCGAAAGAGATTATCGGCACATCCAGTCGGTTCAGCTCTTCGATTATCTCATCCCAGTATGCATCGGTTGTCGGACGCAGAAGAACAACATCTGCGGTCTCAAACAATTGTTTACATCGCTCTCGCTTCGAGCCATCCTCAAGCTCATACGTTGACCACGCGTTAAGTTCAATTCCGAGATCGTTACACGCTTCGACTATAAGCGGAATGTCGCTGCCCCATGTTGCTGTTGTTATCTTTATCATTTACTCAACCTCCAATCGAGTCTGAGTACATCTCCGCAAGAACATCCTGTTCATGTGTGACAATATCGTGAACCTCTCCGGCTGAGAGGCGGTCAACCGGAAAATACCGCCCGCCTGCGTGATCTGCTAGCGTCCTGCAGTATCCAAGCTGCATCTTCACAAACGAGCTACCAACGGTTTCGGTATCAAGAATGACCACGTGGATACCAGCAGATCTTGCTTCTTCTGCAATCAAGAGGAGTTCTTCCTTGATTGTGGCTCCCTCTCCCACTGAGACGTTTGCCCTGCCATCCGAGATTAAGACCATGATCGGAATCGTCTCGTCGTTTCTCCGCATCTCGCCCATCAACAGATTGAGTCCGGTGTTGAGACCCGCACCAAGCGGCGTCTTCCCGCCAGTCGGGAGCTCTCTCAACCGCTCAAATGCGAGATCGACGCTCTGGGAGAGCGGGAGCAGCACATCCGCAGAATCGCCTTTGAACGCAACCATCCCGATTCGGTCCCGCTTCTGGTAAGAGTCCATGAGAAGCGACATAACTGCTCCTTTGGCACTCTCCATCCGGTTCGACGCACCCATCGAGCCGGATGCGTCCACCACAAAGAGGGTTGCTGTCGAGACCTTTCCGACCCTGATCTTCTCTCTCACATCCCCGCTCTCAATGATCACAGCATTCTCGCCAGGCATCCCCGCACCCCGGTTTCTCTGGTGTGGCGCAGCCGCACGGATCGTTGCGTCGATTGCGATGTCGGTGGGCTTTCCGGGCGGGATTGTGTGGCTCGCATATCTCCCGCGGTTGAAGCGTGCAAGCGTCGGAATCCGCCGCCCCGAGGTCTTGCTGCGGTGTATCCTATCCCGCCTCTCCTCTGGTCGCACCCTGTTCGCATCGATCGGGTCTCCGATCGCAAAGACCGACTCGGGCGCTTGTGCCTGCTCCCCATCAGAATCGTCCTCGGTATCAGGAGGGTCTTGAGGCTCTGACCCCTCTGTCTGCTCCTGATCATGCTTGTGTTCGGGCTGCTCTCTTTTCTCCTGGGGCTCCTCCTCTTCTTCATCCTCTTTCTGCTGCTCTTCCTGTTCGTCCTTCTCCTTCTCACGCTCCTTCTCATCCATCATCTCATCAAGTTTCTCTGTATCGAGCTCTGGTGGTTCAAACGGCTTTCTCCGCATCCTGTGCGGCAGTGCAAGCTCCATCGCCTCTTTGATGTCATTAAGCGTGACCTCTGTGCGGCGATCGAACGCCGCAATCGTCTTTGCGGTTCTCGTGATCACAATCTCTGCCCGGTGCGTCCTGACACCGAGTTCGATACACATCTCAGCGGTCGTCTTGAGGAGATCGTCGCGGATCGTAACATCAGGGAGTAGCGACTTTGCAGTCAGGATACTTTCGGCGAGTTCCATCTGCGCATCCTTGAACTCCTCCCTGCACCCGCCCGGATCGCTCTCGAAGCTCTCTGCAACCTTCACAATCTTGACGCGTGCGTCTGCGTCGGACAGGCTCTCAACATTCGCCTGAAGCCCGAACCGATCCAGAAGCTGCGGTCTCAGTTCCCCTTCTTCGGGGTTCATCGTTCCGACGAGGATGAATCTCGCGGGGTGTCCCACAGAGACGCCCTCCCGCTCAACGATGTTTGCGCCCATCGCCGCGGAATCGAGCAGGACGTCGGCGACATGGTCGTCCAGAAGGTTCACCTCGTCGATGTAGAGGATGCCGCGGTTCGCAGCAGCCAGTATTCCTGGCTCGAGCGCACGTATCCCCTCTTTTATCGCTTTCTCGATGTCGAGCGTGCCAACGACCCGATCCTCGGTGCACCCGAGCGGGAGATCGATTACACGGGCTCTTCTCGTCACACTTTCGAGTTTTTCGCCGTTTTCCGAACGCTCATAGCAGAGGTCACACATCTCGCTCGTATCCACCGGATTACAGTTGAATGGGCAGCCGTTCACAATCTCAATCTCGGGAAGCAACTCTGCAAGCGCCCGCACCGCTGTGGACTTTGCGGTTCCTTTCTCGCCCCGTATAAGGACGCCGCCGATCCTCGGGTTGATCGCGTTCAGGATCAGTGCTTTCTTCATATTCTCCTGCCCGACGATCGCGGTGAATGGGAGTATCTGTCTATTCAGGTGATGCATTTCGTTTATCTCCTTATTAATGTATTATTATATGATTTTACGATTTTACAACGTCGCTCTTCTGAACACATAAGTACATATCGCGAGTACGATCGCAGCACCTGATGCAAGCATCACGATCTCACCCAGTGCGATATCGCCCCCGCTCAGAAGCACTCTCGCGCTGTCGATCGCGTGACTGACCGGATTTACAGACGCAACAGTCCTGAGCCATCCCGGCATCTTGTCATACGGCATCAGTGCTGTGCTTGTGAAGAAGAGCGGCATACTGATCATGGCATTTATCGCAGCGTATCCGTCATGGTCATCCACTGCAAGTGCGATCGTTGTTGCAATCGACGCGAATAGCGTCCCGAAGAGGAAGAGTACGAGGTAGGTCAGTAGGATGCTCGTTACGCCATAGACGGTGATTCCGAAGAGCACCGCGACACAGAAGATCACTGTTGCCTGCACCATGCCACGAAATGTTATGAAGAGGATCTTTCCGAATAGATAGCTCTCTCTTGGGGCGGGCATAGCAAAGAATTTGTTCAGAAATCCCAGTACTTTATCGAAGATCACGAGGCTCCCGCTCTGCAGGGATGCGAATAACACGCTCATCACCATGATTCCCGGGGTCAGGTACTCAAGGTAGTTGTCAGTGAATGTTACCGGGAGAGTGAGCCCGACAAAGATGAGCCACGCAGCAGGGGTCACCAGATGCGCAAATACCGTAACCTTCCATCGCGTCCACTTCACAAGATCCCTCTCAAAGTAGTACCACATCGATCCCATCAAACTCATCGCCGCCGCCTCAGCATCGTTCTGAATTTATAAGAATCAAAAGCACTATCGTCCTCGCTTGTTGTAACCCGGTCCATGAAGACGTCATCAAGGGTTGGTTTGCGCACCGCAATCGAATTAATCGTCATGCCCTGCTGCAATAATTCCCGGGATAGCTCCGGAAGAGCCGATTCACCATGATCCGCCAGAAATCTGAGTTCTCCATCATCTCCTCCACTAAATATCACAGAATCAAGATCTGATCCCTTGAAGGCGCCGGTCGCATTGATCGTTATCACGTCCTGTCTGAGACTGCTCTTCAGACTCTTTGGAGTGTCGAGGGCAACGATCTTCCCGTGATCGATGATTGCAACGGTGTCGCAGTACTCGTCTGCCTCCTCCATGTAATGGGTCGTCATGAAGATCGCTATGCCATGCTCCCTGAGCGATGATATGTGCCTCCAGATTCTCCTTCTCGCAGCAACATCGAGACCAAGCGTGGGCTCATCCAGAAAGAGCACCTCTGGCTCATGCACAAGCGCCTGCGCAAGCTCAAGCCGCCGCCTCATACCCCCTGAGTACGTCCTCACAAGATCACCCGATCGATCAGAGAGTTCCATCACTTCCAGGACCTCATCGACCTTTCTGGATCTATCGGGTATCCCGTAGAGCTTTGCATAGAGAAGCACATTCTCACGCCCAGTGAGCTTGATGTCGAGCGCCATCTCCTGGGGCACATAACTGATCATACTCCGCGCCTTCTGTGGATCCTTTACTACGTCATACCCGCAGATTCTGGCAGTGCCCTCAGTCGGTCGGAGGAGTGTCGCCAGTATCCGCACAATCGTGCTCTTTCCGGCTCCGTTCGGACCCAGGAGTCCGAACACCTCGTTCTCAACGTGCAGATTGACATGATCCACTGCACAGAGATCGCCGAAGCGTTTGGTCAGGTTGTTGACCTCAATCATGAGTGTCGGGAGGGGAAATTGGGGGCGGGCATTTCAGGTTTCCTCCAGCGGTGGGTACACGAATACGCCGTGCTCGGACACATCAAAACCAATACCAAGAAACTCGTCCATATACTCCTGATGAATCGCCATAGGGTTCAGATCATCGAATGTCTCCGGATAAAGCCACTTTGCCACCGTTGCGAGTGCTGCCGGGTAATGTGGTGCAAACGCAAAAGCGTTCGACATTATGTCAACGTTATCATTCTGCACCGCAGCGACATTCCCAAAACCGGGGAGGTCCATAATACCGTCGTAATGCTCTTTCATAAGGGTGTTATCATCGGTCTCGTATCCGCCCTTGTATGTGATTCCCACGATCGCATCCGGATTCTCTACAAGAATCCACTCGGTCTCCACATCAGCATACCCTTCGACATACCCCTCGGCTATGTTCACGCCACCAGCAATTACGCAGAGGTCGTGCATACCGGTGCCGGTCGAATATGCCCGTCGAGAAGTCGTAGACCCCTTACCGTCGCCGGCATCGATGAAGACTCTCACCGTCTCATCATCCGAGATATCCGAAACCCTACCGGTTATCAGATCGATGTATTCATCATGCCACTCGACGTAGTCATCTACCCGATCTCTCCTGTTGAGCAGGTATCCGAGTTTTATCATCTCTTCTCTCAGTGTTTCTGCCTTGTAGAAGTCCAGTCTGATGACGCTGATATCATCAGGCATCTTGTTATCGAGCTTCTCAGTGGTGGGCCATTTGGCATACACACAGACAGTATCCGGACTGCATGCGAGTATCGCCTCTATGTCGGGCGTTGACCAGCCACCAACATCGGTCTTCGCGCTGAGTTCGGGAAAGAGTCTATTGTACTCGGTCATGGTATGAGTAACGCCAACCACCGTATCCCGATCATCCAGCACAGCAATCGCTTCTGCGAAATCGGTGTTGAGTACAACCATCCGTTCGATGGGGAGGCTCACCGTAACGATCTCATCAGCAGAGTCAATCAGTGTCAGCTCCCTCTCTTTCCCGAGTATGACAAGCTCGATCTGCGTCACATCCTGCATGTTGATCTTGCCGTCATGCTTGGCGTCCGAAAGCTCAGTCTTGTCCCTGTATTCGAGGATGATCAGCTCGGTATAGGTCACATCCTGCATGTTTATCGTGTCGTCTTCGTTTGCATTCCCGAAGATTCCGAGCGTGTAGTCAGATGCCGCTCCCGGCAGCGTACAGCAAAAGAGCAGCATGATTGCGGTTATTCCGACCAGTGTGTTTGTTTTCATCTTAACTCACCTCCAACAGCGGGTATACGAATACGCCATGCTTCATAACATTGTAGTCGATGCCGCAGAAATCGTCTATATACTCTTGATGCAACGCCTGTGGGTCCATGTCCTCGAAGAGATCAGGATAGAACCACTTCGCCATGTATGCAATGGTTATGGAAACCCGCGGGCTGCAACCAAACTCGTAAAGAAGCATGTGTACGCGTCCATCTTCTACGGCAGATGTATGATCCCACCCCGCACGAGCCATCACATCATCCCTCTTCGCTATGATCTCGGTCGGATCATCCACATCATAACCGCATGCTATCTTGGACGGGGGTGTCAATCTGACGATGACGTCGGGATTCTGCACGATCACCCATTCGGAATCCACCTCAGGATAGTGCCCCTCCAGATCCGCCGCAATGTTTATTCCACCCGCAGCAGTGCATGCCACATCAGCTCCTTTACCTCTAACGTAGGTCTTGTAATCCGAGTAACCCTCGAGATACACCCTGACTCGATCTCCTTCTTGCAGCTCTGAAACCCGATCATTGATCATATCTCTAGTATCACTGAAGAAATCCGAATATCGTTCGGCTTCATCCCTTTTACCGAGAATATATCCGAGTTTCTCAAATTCTTCCGTCATACTGTCTTCTCTGTAGAAATCCAGTGCAACCAGTGGAATATCCGTATCTCCGAGCTGTGGCTCCAGATATTTCACAGTAGCGGATTTGTAACTGATGACAAGATCGGGATTGATGCTGAGTATCATCTCATAGTCCGGTGCATTCCACTTCCCAACGCACTGTACGCAACTGAGCTCTGGAAAGAATGCTTTTTCATCGGTTATATCGATCGAGACGCCGACCACTTCGTCCTTTGCACCAAGAGCCCTGATAGCTTCGGCAGAGTCATCGGTGAGCACTATTACGCTCTCTACCGGCTTATCAACCGTTACGATCCGGTCAGCCGTATCAATAATTGTTATCTCCTTTTCCTTCCCGAGTATGACGAGCTCGATCTGCGTCACGTCCTGCATATTGATCCTGTCATCGTGCTTCGCATCGGCAAGCTCGGTCTCGTCCCTGTACTCGAGGATAATCAGTTCGGTGTACGTCACATCCTGCATGTTGATCGTATCGTCCTCGTTCGCGTTACCGAAGACGCCAAGCGTGTAGTCTGATGCCGCGGCTGGCAACGTACAGCAAAGCAGCATGATTGCGGTTATTCCAACCAGTGTGTTTGTTTTCATGTTTAGTACCTCCTTATGGTAGATTTTTACTCTGTACGCCTATATCTGCAATATGTATTACGTGAGACGCGCACATCATAACTTCTTCATACAGTGCTTAAAACTTTCGATCCCCCTATTTCCACAATATATTGCTTTCTCGTTCTTGCGTATCACCAGAACAATGCCAGCGCAAATATCACCACAATCATGATCCCCATCCTTATCGCTGTTGCTATTGCGAGTATCTGCATCCCGATCCTCGGACCGAATATCCCGACATAGTACGGTATCATATATTTCATCAGCATCATAACGCTCGATAGGATATCACCAACAAGCAGCGTCAGAATGACTTCTTTACTGGTGAGAACTCCGGTCGAGAGGAGAGTGCCGGCTGTCGAATGCGCTGCTATGAAGTTTGCAAACTGTGCTGCGATGATGCTCAAACCAGCAGCCGGTATCGGAAAGTACTCACAGATGCCACCCAGATGACCTGCGAGCAGATCAAAGGCTCCGATCGTTATCAGGATACAGACGACAAAGAAGATGGGGATTGTCATGCACAGTATTCGCCTGACTGTGCCCTTCGACGCTTGCAAACTGATCTCGAAAGCTTCTTTTAACGGGGGACGCCCCCCTGTCAGGCGATCTACAGGCTTATGATCCCTCTTCTCCAGAAGAAACCTGCCCGCGAGCATGATTACGAGGGTCTTGATGAATCCGATGAGCATCAGTATACCGAAGTAGATGAGTCCGGTCATCCCCAGGAGCGGTATGAGCACCGGAAGCATCGGACGCCAGTGCATCACAATCGCAGGAAAAGAGGTCATCATGGACGCTACGAAGAGCTCCTTCTTCTCGATCAGTTTATCATTGTAAAAAGAGGCGAGCATCGAATTGGCGGATGTCGGGGATATGAATGCGGTCATGAAACTTGCTCCACATTCATCTCTCAGGTTGGCGAAGTTTGAGATCGGTCTCGCTATGTATGCGATCTTATCCACAACCTTGAGTGCGACTATGAACTCGGCGAAGACTACGCCGATCACCATGAACGGTACTGTCTTACTGAGCATGCCAAACGACAGTTCTGTCGCACTGGTGAGTACCTGATAGATCTCGTTATACGGCATCGGCATCACTTGGAGAGACGACCTTCTTCCATTCCTGTTCCATGTCCTTCACCTTTGCGCCCCATGCCTCGACATCATCCCTGGCAAGTACTGTGATCTCACCGCCCTGAAACTCTCCTTCGATTGTGCCGAGTTTCTCTTCCATCACGCCTTCCACATCCAGGTACGCCTCCTTCAGTTTCTGGAGCGTCTCCTCATCCGGTTTCCAGAGTTCCCGCTCAACCGCTTCCAGAAGCCGTCTCGCCATCTCTTCGAGCGCATAAGGATTGTTCTCCTCAAACCATTCCTTCATCTCTTCGTCGAATACGAATCTCTCCGCAATATCGTCAAACACCCAATCGTCCACGAGTTTTGTTGTCGCACTCCACCCGTACACATGATCCACCCGTTTTGAGATATCTCCTGCGCCTTTGTATCCATGCCGTTTCTTGCCCTCGATCCACTTCGGATTGAGAAGCCTTGTTCGCACAACACGCTCGATCTCATCCTTTATATCACGAACGACAGGTCGGTCAGGGTCCCTGGTGTCCCCGTAGTACGCTGCAACATCCTTTCCTGATATAGACTTTGCAGCAATCGTGAAGCCGCCGTGAAATGCGAAGTTACAGCAGCAGTCAAAGATGTCATACTCATCAGACTCTTTCTTCAGGTACGTGATCTCAACTGACTTCAGGAGATCCGCAAACTCGGTGTGATTCGCCTCCCCATAGACACCTTTGCCATAAGCATATCCGCTCCAGTCGATGAAAACATCTCCAAGATCACTGTCTTCCTTCCATGCGGATGCAAAGACCGCAAGATTCACGCCTGTTCCGTAAGCGCCCGGTTTTGCGCCGAAGACCCGGTACGTTGCCAGACGCTGTGCAGTCTCGGCGTCATGATCCTCAAGCAGCCGCTTCATCTTCTCAAGCGTGTGTTTCCGCACGTAATTCATCTCAACAGGCTCATCAAGGACTGCGATCTTCTGTGCCGCATCATCGATTAATTCCATGATGTTAGGGCAGGCATCCCGCAGGATTCCACCGACCCTGACCGTGCAGTCGATCCGTGGTCGCCCGAGGTCTTTGAGTGGAATCACATCTGCGCGCCGGACAGTGCCGTTTTCCTGCCATACCGGGCGGGCTCCCATGAGGTAGAGGATCTGTGCAGCCTCCTCTCTGTCTGCACGAAAGACGTCTGCGCTCCAGAGCACAAAACCGATGTTCTCAGGATATCTCCCCTCAAGTTCCATGTAACTCGCAAGTAAAGCATCAGCAAGTTTCATCCCGATATTCCATGCCGCCCGTGTCGGGATCTTCGTCGTGTCGATCGCATACATGTTCCTGCCGGTCGGGAGGATATCGATCTTGCCGCGGGTCAGTGCACCGGAAGGTCCTGGCTCAATATATTCCGATTCAAATCCGCGGAGCAGGTTATTTATCTCATCCCGAGTTCCCGAAACGATCTTTGGAATGAGTGTCATTCCAAACCGCACCACCCGGGTCAGATCATCCAGTTTGTCCTGATCAATGATCTCTTCAATG
>DAOUXE010000026.1 GCA_030666765.1 Methanosarcinales archaeon | reverse complement strand
TCTTGCCAGAAAGTACAGAATCGCAATCGTGCGACCAATCAACATAACTGAGTGGTTACACGAAAACTTTTTATACGTAAACCTACATAGGTTGACTGATGTTCCTACCACTCAACGAACGGCAATTTGAGTTCTGGCGGATGCGCAGAGGTGGCATGGCAGGCGTCGAGATCGCCAAAAGTTTCAGCATAAGCCGCCAATCCGTCTCCAAGGCACTTCAGGGCATGGACTCGAAGATATCGCGGGTTCTTCTGGAGATGGCAAGGTCGAACCGCATCGAGGTTACGAAGGTCAATTTCGAGCGTGGCGTCCTATTCGGGAGATCGGTTCAATTAAATGCCGATGCGATCATCTTCGTCTCGGCAAGGCACGGGGTGCAGGTATGGTACCGGCACGAGGGCGACTGCGATATGTGCAGCCGCTTTGATGAATGCAGGGAACTCCTGGAGGACTATGCCCGCGAGATCGGGATAGTGCTTGAGGGATCGGGAAATCCTGCGGAGATGGCTGATGAGTTGTTCCGCAAACTCGAGGAGATCGTATGACCGAAGCCATCAAGAAACTGCTTGGGTGGTGTCCCATGAAGGAACAGATAAAAAAGGAGAGTGGATTCATGTTCTCAAATGAAAACCGGACTGTAATATACCTAAAAAGCAATACAAGACTATTTTTTGGAGTTATCCATCTTGCATTTGCTTTCTATCTTGTATCGACTGCTCTGCGAGTTTTATCAGAGCCAAATACCCGAATGTTTCCGTGGTGGATCATGGAGATCAACTTCGTGGCATCGGGACTGCTGCTTGCCATCGGAATCATCTCACTTGTCTTATCGTTTAACCTTGTGAAAAAAGATAATTCTTATGATGGTTCCTGCAAAATACTTGCACTGGCTAACATCGGACTTGCGATTATGTTTTTCGCATATCTGCACCAGTACATGGCGCATATCCGGTATAGCAGTACCATGGCGTTTGTCAGGGGACCATTCTCTAACTACACATTCGACCAGCCAGCTCTCATCATATATTCAGTGCTGATCGTACTGCCAAGTCTACTGATCATTCCGGTGCTGCTTCGAAGCAGACCTGATATTTCGCACACATCGAGAAAGAGACCGTACATGGTGCTTGCAATCACAGTCTTCCTTGTTGTGGCGGAATCTGTTGGCATGGGTATTTATTACAATTATCTGAATCAGCAAAAGGCATCCATGGTTGTAGAAGAGTTTGGAAACGGTAAGGATATCAAGTTATACCGGATAACTGGTGATTTTACGCAGGGTACATGGATGCAGGGTCAGAATGTTCCTTATTTCATCGATTCGAAGGATTCCACATCGGGTCGCTTCGTCTCGCAAGATACTTATGATGCGATCCGGTTCTTAAGCGAGACCGACACCGCGGTGATCATGGCGTGGTGGGACCCAGCACTTGAGATAGAGGCGGCAGGCAAGACTCCGGTGATATGCTACGCCTCTGAACGCATCGAGCACACGGTCGCACGACCGACCTCCATCAACAAATTCGAACCTGTTGATCGGGTGGCAGATGTTGCGCGGTTCTTTGCGACGGATTCGGCTGATGAGGCGAAAGGAATATCTGAAGAGTACGGCACAACAATTATATATGTTCCAAGATACTATGGGCCGGGCTTGTTCTGGGCTATGACAGAAGCACTGGACACGGAATCTATATATGAATATGAAGGGTCGATGTACCACAGATTTATAAGTGGATCTGAAATGGAGGCTTTTGAGAAGATATTCGAGAACGAAGGTGTCTGCATCTACCGGCTGATATGAACGCGGGGGAGCGGCTTTCTCGTAACGAATCGCGAATACCGGAGATATGGAGTCGTAAGCCGGACATTACTACTTCATTTTTCGGTGATCGCTTAGAAGCCAGCCCCAGTATACGATTGTAGTTATCAGTGCGATCATCACCCCGATTGCCACAATCGCCTCGTGCCAGTATATATATTTAAAAGCAAGATTGGGCGCCACCGTACCTAGCAATCTCATCTGGATTCCGATGAAAAGAAAGAGCAACGCAGCATAATATAAGAGGTAATACGATCTTATACGCAGAGCTTCGCCAAGTTCCTCGCTGAACCGTGCAAGCGCATAGAATGCAACCATAAGCGCAACGACCACGACCGCCCACATAATGGCAGAGATCATTTCTCAACCCCCATCATAAGGTTATATAATATAATTGTGAGTATACTCAGTAGTATCGCTCCGATGTCGGCGAGAACAACCCCTTCATAACCGAGCACACACAGTACTGCGGACGATAGAAATAGTATCACAGGCACCAGGAACCAGTTATAGTGGGTTTCCCTGCCGACGTTGAGCTGGTAGAACCTACCAATCGCAAATAGAAAAAACGTTATGGCGGATGCAAGGACCAAGGAATATGCCTCGAGAATGATCCCGATATCCGCTATAAAATCACCTCCTTTTTCCAAACGCCTTGCCAAATGCTTGTGCTCTCGTTAATGTCGGTACTCCGCTGAATATGCCTTCATACTCCTTGAATAATGACTCATCGGTCTTGACTTTCATGCCATGCTCTGTGATCTCTGTTGCATGGATGCCCGCGTCATGTGCACTCCCGCGCATCTTCAAAACCGAAATCGCTCTTAAGAGTTTCGATGCAATCTCTACATATCGAAGCGTGATAACGGTATCCATGACATGCGAGACACCGCCTTCAGTAACCTTCGTCGAGCCGAGGAGATTTTTTGTCTCGTTTGTGAAGACCGTCGTGATGTCTCTCGATTTAAGATACCTCGACGATTTCTGGATGTACTCAACACTATCCCCATCTGGCGAGAAGTCATCAAATCCATTAATCGAATCTATCAGGACTCTTTCGACATCGAACTCCCTGATGCAGTCACACATCCTGAGCAGGCTCTCTCCTGCATATACATGCTCATGAACCGGATACTGGATGTGCAGCATATCATCCCCTTCATGTCTCTTAAGGTCCCATCCGAAGGATGCTGCGTTCCTTCGTAGTTGTGCTGCGTTCTCCTCAAACGTAACGATCAGTCCCGGCTCTCCTTTGCGTGCACCCTCAAGAATGAAATGCATGCCTGTCGTCGTTTTGCCTGTGCCGCTTGGACCTGTAAGAAGCGTGGTCGTCCCGTGAATCAGTCCGCCGCTTAGCAACTGGTCGAGTCCCGAGATGCCGGTGCTCACGTGTCTGTGTGTCGCGGTCATACCACCAATCACCGGTGGATCGGGGTATGTGATGATACCGTCGCTCGTGATTCTATATACATGTTTTCCGCTCGCATAATCCTGTCCCCTCATCTTTAAGACATCGAGATACCTCACACGGCACCCCTTTCTCAATTCATTGGACAGGTAAATGATAGCGTCCGCGACATAACTGATCGGACTTGTCGCTACGTCTCCCTCGGTAAACTCGCCAGTGACCAGCACAAGGGAATTCCATCCTTTCATCCCGACGAATAGATCAAAATAAAACTGCCTGCGTTCGCTATCGCTTAAAGGCAGATCCATCGTCGTAATTGGGTCGATAGCGATCCGGTCTGGGTGTATCGCCTCCACATTCTCATCGATGATGTCTATCAGATCATACGTCTTATTCTTCATAATCTCATGACTCAGATCGAAGTAGATGAGATTCTCGTCCTCATAGAGCGACTGGTCATAGAAACTGAAGTTTGCCATGTATCCGCTGAGCATCGCAATCGGCTCGGATATGGCTGAAAAATAAAGGCACGTCTCGCCATTCTTTGCTGCGGCGAAGAGTGATTGGATCGCAAATGTCGTCTTGCCAGTACCAGCGGTACCCGCGATCAATACGGTGGATGGGCGCGTAAACCCGTTGTCAAGTATCCGATCCATCCCCGGTATGCCGGTTGGAACCTGTTTCATAAAATCACCTATCTTTATGGGGACATGGAGTTACACTGTCATCCACGACATCCTACTTATTACTAACCACCAGAAAAATTTCTTGGTCAGAGAAAAATTCCGTGCTGGCAGCCGACCGTTTATGCTATAGGCATCATCATTAATATATTTAAGTATATATAATTATATTAAGGTAGCATTTGTATATAGTTATATGTATTAGCATATATGATTGGCACAGAAGAAATCCGACGTATGTATGAAACGGTGCAACAATTTCCAAACGAGCGGGACAAGAGGTTACTGTTCGCCGCGATGACAAAGATAGAGGGGTGCGGTGGAATCTCGAAAGTGTCTAAGGAAACAGGATTATCCTGAAAAGTGATCTCAAGGGGTTGTTTTGAATTGAATAATCCTGCTGAACCAGATACTACAAGAATTCGAAAATCGGGTGCCGGACGGAAGAAGATCGCAGACACAAATCATACTTTATTAACGGACCTGGAACAGCAATTCTAATTATGGGCTAGAATTTTGTTTGGATCATACTTTTCATCAAAAGTGATTGGATCGTGAATCTCAAGAATCCGAATGGAGGGGTTGTGGCGATGGACTCCACAGAACCGGAAGAGCAGTCCGGACAATCCTGATTACTTCGCTGCGACCCCTTGCGAAACCACCACTCCCGACCAGATCACATCTTTGACTTGAATTCCTCGACCAGTTCCTGCCTGATCTCATCGTTCCGATCGCCACCGCAGACTACTCCGCGGATTCCGAGAATGTCCGGATTGATCCGCTTTAATACGTCCAGATCCTCGAACTTGATCGTTCCGGCAAGTGCCGTAGTCAAACCAAGACCGCGTGCATCGTCCACAAACCGGGTTAACTCTTCCTCGCCCATAAACTCGAAGAGTGACCTGCCGTCCTTGATACCGGTATCGATCATCACCACATCGGCACCGACCTTCGCGCCAACCGCGGGAAGTAACAGTGGTGAAATGGAATTAATACGCCTATAATCTGCATACGCGGCTGCTACCGCAAATTTGTTCGAATCGTATCCTTTTATCGACCGAACAACATTTGACAATAGCTCTTCTGCCTGATCTGTGGTCTGGATGTCGTATAATCCAATCTTGATATAATCAGCGCCGGACGTGGCAGCACCAAGCGCAGCAAGCGATGCCGTACCCGGCTTGAAATTGAAATCGCCAATCGTTGCGCTGACTGGCTTTTTGGATTCGATCGTCTCGATGACTGCGCGGATCATCCAGGGGAAATTCGCACCAAGTGACCCCTCTTTCGGATTCTTCACATCGACAATATCGGCACCGCCATCAAGTGCAGCCTTTGCCTCGGTCGTGTTGATCGGGCTAACCAGTAGTTTCATAATATGCCTCCAATGATTGCACTGTTTACCAGTGTAATAATGAAATCATCGTACTGGCGGTATTTAACAGTGTCGTTGCCCCCGCTCACACTGTGCTCACTCTACTTTATAAATCCCGATCCTATCATCCGGACGTTTCTGTTTCGGATCCGGATCCTTGATATACGCAGGTCTTATATATTCCACCCCCATAAGATGCCTGATCACCTCGTCGTAACCGGATACCTGCATCCGGATGCGTAGATAGTCGAGCTGGCGCAGGGTCTCGTTGCTTACTTCGATTACTGGCATCGTGATTATATATTCCGGGAATTGGCTATAAAGCTGGCGGTGCAGAACCGTCCCACCTGCCGACATACACCCACCGATCATATCCGGTAGTGCCCCTCTCTGCCGGTGATTCCGTATCCGGGAGATTCTCAAGCGTTTCTCCTGAAACCCCGCAACCCTCAAGTACCTTGTAAGCGAATCCAAGTTCTTCGCCATCATGAAACGTAAATATCAGTATCCCGCCAGTCCGCACGACCTTGGCAGACTCGCGCAGGATCGATGCCCACATAGCCTCGTTGAATGGCTGGATCGGACCTACCATGAACCCTGCCACGCAGTCAAACTCCCGATCGAAGAACGAGGATAGTTCTGTGGCATCAAGAACGATCGACCGCTCCTCGCGGAGTTGTCCGCTCTTAAGCCCATCACAGATGTCGCATTTGTCATAGTCGATGCAGATCGGGTCGCATCCGAGATCGCGTAGCACGGAAGTAGCGCTACCATCCCCGCAGCAGATCTCGAGCACGTCTGCACCGGGTAGGTCAAGCTCGATTGTGTCCCTGATCTTATGAAATAGGTATGATAATCGCTTGATCCGCTCCTCTGGTCCACAGTCCGCGCCGTTTTCCAGCGGTTCCTCGTCCAATCTATTGTTGATTATTTCACGTACCCCTACAAAGACACCGAGATCAAGGTATGGCATATCTTCGCGTGCGCACGATTCGCATAACCACTGGTTCGCAAGGAAGATGGAATAATACTCGATCAATGCACTGCGTAGATCGGACGCATCTGTTTCGATCCCTTCGCTGCCGTTTCCGAAGATATCAAACACTCTTTCTGAAAAACGCTCATCCTTCGAGATTATGTTTGTGAGCACAAGCCAGTGATCGATGCCTTGCGAATGCACGTAAACTGCGATAGCGATCGAAATGCCGTGCTCGGTCAGTCGTAACGCACTGCCCTGCTGGCAGTGGCGTCGATGCGTCCTACAAGAACACATTGACACCACATCCCCGCCCTTTCGGGCAGCGGTATTGCCGCTGATATTCTCGAACTCTTTAAGGTAGTTTTCTGTGAGTAACGCTTCTCTCTGATCGCTGAAACCATTTTCGGCGAGGAATATTGGTTCCGACGGGTCGAGGTGAAAGAGGTTATGGAGGCGCATCTCCCAGTCCAGGTATGCCTTAGTAGACCTCTTCGCGCGGATAGATGACTATCCCCTCTGATGTGATCTCATACGGATAGATGCCTTTTTTATGATCTGATCCGCGCATCTTGAATATTTCCATGCTGCGGACACGCGTGTTATCTTCCCGCTTATTATACAGCAGGATCGTACCGGCGGTCACGAAGTTCTCGACACCGAATCTACTGTATAAGTCATCATCAACGATCTCGCAGGTCATAAGCGATGTCAGACCGAGAATCTCAAGGGTTGTACTCAGTTTGAGCAGCTCTATCCTGATCCTTGCAGGGTCCTGAAGATTAAATCCGATGGATGTACTCGAATCGACCACCGCGCGTTTCGCGCCGATCTCATCCTGTATCGTGATGACTTGGTCGAGGAGTGCACGCATATCGAATGGGCGCACATCCACATATCGTTCCTGCGACGGAATCCCGATCTTTGTAGAACATGCGTCGATGATCGCAAGTTTGCCCTCATCCTCGAGTGACTGCAGATCCCACCCGAATTTCAATAGATTCTCCCGTAGGTAGATAGGGCGTTCTTCGGTCGCAATAAATATACCGGGTTCGTCGTACTGCGTGGCTCCGCTATATAGGAACTGGAACGCAAAGTTTGTTTTTCCGGTACCAGAGGTTCCGGCGAGCAGATATGTCCGATTCCTCACCGGCCCGCCTTCACACAGTTCATCAAATCCCGGTACTCCAGTAGGTACTTTGTCAGTCATTGTAGGTTACTCCGGATAGCACGAACCGCGCAAGGAGTGCATCAAGTTGTATTTGCTCGTTCGCACCTTCTGTGATTCTGAAATCAATTTCTCCAATTTTATCTATCAACTCAACCTTTTTGAGATCAGGGATCTCTCCGATATCAAACATCGCCCGGTATATCTGCCCGACTACATCCTCTCCGGATAGTCCCTGTCTGGTTAACAAATCGTCCAAATTTTTGCGGGATTCTGCAAAATCACCGTTGTATGCATTCAGAATAAGCTTTCCGATCTCCTCTGGACGCGCGGTCGCTGTTATCTGATAGATGGCATCGCGGTCGATCGCTGTGCCAAGCATTGCGGCAGCCTGCAGTGCATTGATCGCCTTGCGCATGTCACCGCGCGCCACGTATTTGACCGCATCGATTCCATCATCCATGATCTCAAGGTGCTCGCAGTCAGCGATGTACCGGACCCTCTTCACGACCGCCTCGTCTGTGATCGGGCCGAATCGGTAGACCGCGCATCTCGATTGAATCGGCTCTATAATTCTCGATGAATAATTACATGACAGGATAAACCGACACGTTCTGGTGTACCGCTCCATCGTTCTGCGAAGCGCAGACTGGGCATCGCCGGTCAGGGCATCTGCCTCGTCTAAAAAGATGATCTTGAATTCGGCGTCCCCGACAGGCGAGGTTCGTGCAAAGTTCTTGATCTTGTGGCGCACCACATCAATGCCGCGCTCGTCGCTTGCATTTAATTCAGTGAAGTTGGAGTGCCACGTGTCGCCAAAGAGTTCTCTGGCTATGGATACCGCAGATGCGGTCTTGCCAACTCCGGGAGGGCCTGTGAACATGAGGTGTGGTAGATTCCTTGTGTGCACGTATGAAATCAACCGCCCGATTGCGTTATCCTGCCCTACCACATCCGCCAGTCTCTTTGGTCGGTACTTCTCGATCCATATCTCCTGTTTGATAGAAAACCCTCCGTGTGGTGAATATGTGAATATATTGTCGGTTATATTCTTAAGGGTTCGTCTGCCCGTGGCTATCGAGTTTCGGTACTTGGAACCACTGGCGAATTTTTTCTGGTTGTCGAGTAGAGCCCATAGCGCACCTTTTTTGAGGTAATAGCTAGGTGGTAAGTAAGATTAAGCCACCTAGATCACATAAGATCATAGAGAGTTGTTATTTTCATATTTGATCCCCTATGCGTCACTCTGCGTACTCTACCTATCGGCAAGAAGCTACGTCATAGATTGCCTAACCGGCTACCCCTTCCATTTGAGGTAATCCTACTGTGGGTCATGCGGATGGTAACGTCTAGGGTGATGAAAAGATGCGTTTACCTCAAACTGAATCGGTCCTATAGACCAAAAGGTACGGAATCAGACTATAATGGCTATGGTGGCGTTATAGTGGATGGACGAACGGTTCCCGGCTTACAGATGGCTTCTGAAGTGTTTATAATTATCTGTGATGTAGAACCCGGGTTCGCCACCTAAGCTCCTGGAATTTCCGGGTAGAGACCCCGCGAGGGTAAACGACGGCTTATGGGGTAGAGGACTTGGTAAAAATCGAAT
>DAOUXE010000229.1 GCA_030666765.1 Methanosarcinales archaeon | reverse complement strand
GATACAAAATGCATCCTGTTGCTCGATGAATTTCCTTCGATCGTTGAACTGAAGAGCGAGGGCGCCATGGTTGGCGAGCAAATCCTCCGAAAGATCAGGACATTGTTTGAGAGCTGGGAGCGGACGGCCCTGTGCATCTCCGGTTCAATCGGGAGCACGATGAATCTGACAGTCCTGTCTTCTACATCCCCATTCTATAGGCAGCTGGTTATGAAAGAGATCGGTCCATTAAAAAAAGAAGCTGTTAAAGAGCTATTATTGAGAAATCTTGAGATAACAGATGCAGGAATCGAACAGATATATGAGTTCTCTGCTGGAATTCCATTCTACGTACAGTTCATCGGAAAAATGATAGAAAAGAATGGGACGGCGACAATAGAGGATATCAAAGAGATAGAGCGCGAATTTTTGAGAGAGGAAGGGGATTTGCTCTTCAAAGGAGAATTTAACGATCTGAGTTCGAAGGAGCGTTTGGTCATCTTATGTATAGCGAAGGGGTGCCACACGCCAAAAGAGATCGCAACAATCGTAAAAGATAAGGTCTCCAATGTCAGCAGATTTTTAGCGTATCTGGAAGCTAAGGGGTATATTTCAAGGAAAGAGAAAGGTTATTACGTGCTCGAAGATCCGGTCTTCGGGATGTGGCTTGGGATGAGATGAATGATTCAGATCCGTGCCCATCAGTCTTGGTGGCTGCGCCTCTATTCACTCGCACTTCATAGATCGAAAAATCATTTACCGGAATCGATGATCTCCATCGCCACCTCTGCCGCCCGCTCGCCAGAGAGCATCATCCCGCCAAAGATCGGGCCCATCCGGTGACCCCCGGAAACAGCATTTGCTGCCATGCCGGAGACAACCAGCCCCGGATACACCTCTTTTGAAAAGTCGAGAAGCGCACTCTCGCCGCGGTCAGCCCACATCGGCAGCTCGCCATGAACCTGTAAGGTGGCGTTTGGGATCTTCGCAGAAACGATCTTGCAGACCTCGGCATCGTGTCCGGTGCCATCGATCACTACCTTCGACCGGATGGTCAGCGGATCGACGTGCAACCGTGCCGCAGCAACAGATGTCCAGTTGATTACGAGTCCTGCCACACGACTCTCTTCCCGGATCATCACATCCTCGATGCTCATCAGGTTAAAGACCTTCGCACCAGCCCCGATCGCTGACGCTGCTATCCTACAGACCGATTCGATCGAGTCCGCAACATAGAGCCCCTCTTCGTATTCGGTGTACGCGATCCCGAATTCATCGAGAAAACGGCGTGCTTCCGCCTGCACAACAATTCTTGGAAACATCATGCCGCCACCCCACATGCCGCCGCCGACCGAGAGATTCCGCTCGAAGACTACCACATCAACTCCTGCTTTTGCGAGCGTGTATGCGGCAACGAGATTCGCAGGTCCTGCGCCAACGAGTGCACAGTCGATATCGGTGCAGTCGAGGAACGATTCTGCGAATTCGGAGACTATTGCTCTAGTGATGCTGATCTCGTCGATTGTCATGATTGTCAGTTTGTAATACTGCTACATTAACCCAACCATTTGTGGAAGCGGTTTTTGGTATGTAGAAAATCCATAAATCACGCGAGTTTTCGATATTTATAGGATTTGTTGGGTATACGAGTATGTTATATCCTTTTTACCAGAGATGTATCTTTATTCACCTAACAGGCAACTTTAAATATCCGCAAACCGCTTTAGTCTTATGGAAGTCCCTTACGAACTTCTTGGAAAGTTCTTCGTCTTCTTAGCAGTTGCTGTCCTTCTGGCGACGGTGCTGGCACTGTTGCTCGGTGTTTACAGTTTTAAGAGGCATAAAATCATATTTCCAAATTTTATCCTGTTCGTGCTGTATATTTTCTACTCGCCCGCAAAGTGGGTTTGCAGGGTTTTTTACATCAAAGAAGAACTCGTTGACGAGATTCTCATCGAACTTAATAATGCGATGATGCTTGAGAAGTTTAAGCGTATGCGGGACGGGCGCATAATCCTCCTGCCACAGTGTATGAGGGGTCCGGAGTGTGCGACACGATGCGATCCGATAATCGGTTATGAGTGTAAAAGGTGCGGCAGGTGCGATATCGGTCGCATAGCAAAAGCTGCGGAAAAATACAATTTCAAGGTGTTTGTTGTTCCAGGCGGAAGTTTTGTCAGGAAGATCCTAAAATCCTGCAGTCCCAATGCATGTATTGCCGTAGCATGCCATAGCGAGCTTACCGAAGCGATGCAGGACATCGCAAAGACCGCACCAGTCCAGGGAGTCCCGCTGCTACGGGACGGCTGCTACGACACAAAGGTAGATGTGGACGAGGTGATCAAGAAGATGGAGTTGTGTTGTGATGTATGAACTAATCGGAATTGCGATATCGGCGATCATCGTCATATCTACCATTCTTGCGCTGTTGGCTCTAATCATCAGCCGGATCAGCCTCGACAGGCACGTCTGGCTCGCTGGGGTCTTTGCAGACATCCTTGATTTCTTCTATCTCCCGATCAAAGCAGTCTTTCAGAGGTTCGCAGATACGAGAACGCTCGATACCTGGATGGTATCGCTCAAGAACATGGCGCATAGATCTGTATTTGCAGAGACGAACCACCGCCTGCTGCTCACCCCACACTGCATGAGGTCGCTTGACTGCCCTGCGCCATCGACACGCTTTGGGATCCAGTGCCGGGGCTGTGGCAAGTGTATCTTTTCGAGGATGGTGGAAGATGCGGATCGGTTTGGCTATACCTTATATGTCATTGCAGGCTCGTCATACGTCCGCCACGTCATAAAGAAGGAGTCGGCGGACGGCGCGCTCCTTGTGGCTTGTAACTACGAGTTAAACAAGGTAATGCGGGCACTCAAACACAAGAAGATAGTAACTTATGGTGTTCCGCTTTTAACAGACGGCTGCTACAATACCAAGGTAGATTATGAAAACCTGATAGCGGTGCTGGAGAGTTTTGGAGCACCTTCTCCTGATAAGCACCGCAGCCAATCCGAAAAATCCCGAAGAAATTCGAGGTAAACGCACGCATTCGGGATCTCTTGATGCTGATTTTATCACAACTGTCCTGACTGTCATAAATCGCGTAAATCGACGGAAACCACCGGATTTTGTAACTATCCAAGGTGCCTAAAACCAGTATCGTTAGACTCCATTGTACAGGGACTGCCCAGGACATGGGGGCTGCTGTAACCACACCGGAAATTTAATCGGCGGTTGTTTTTCTTGCCAGAAAGAACAGAAACGCAAACGCGACCAAACAACAAAACTGAGGGCTCACCGAAAAATTAAAGCAGCAAAAGAGCAAGCTCGAGCGACTCGTGGTAGGAAACACAAGAATTT
>DAOUXE010000019.1 GCA_030666765.1 Methanosarcinales archaeon | reverse complement strand
TGTATCGGAAGGATGATCTCGCCGACGATTGTTACATTGTGCTTCAGCAGCGCATCGAGCGTTGCCCCGACTGACCCCTCGAGCGAGTTTTCTACCGGAACAACTCCGAAATCTATCCTGTTTCCAACAGAAGCCACAATCTCGTCGACATCACTGAAATACACAAACTCCTCAGGCGCGGTACTCCACCTCTTCGCTGCTTGTTCGCTGAATGTGCCTGCAGGTCCAAGTACCCCGATCGTTATCTTGCGGTCGCCGCGGTTTATTGCGCTTCCGATCACGATAGAGAAGAGATCTGCCCTGGCTTCGGGAGGATTCTCGGTCGTGCCGATCGCGATCCGCTCATCAGGGTACGCTACATGCTCGCATACCGCAACAGGGATTGCAAACCCGCGATCCAGCAGTAACTTCGAGACCTCCTGCAAGTCAAACCGCGCATCAGGAAGAACGAAGACGGTCTTGCCAAGTTCAAGTTCGGTTAAGATCAGTTCCTTTGCGCGATTGATATCGCGGGCATGTGCCGTCACCGCGGCAAGCTCGGTCTGCTCGATCTTGAGCCTGGCAGACACGACTTGCATCGATGAGATTCCGGGCACAATCGCATCGCCAGCCTTTGCAAACCGTCCTAGGCCGGAGAGCATTGGGTCGCCTGTCGAGAGTACCACGGCACCATCAGGCAGTTCCGAGATCCTCTTATAGTCCTTGATCTCATGATAATCGCACCTGATATGATCCTTCGCAAGTTCTATCGCACGCTTCGATCCGTAGACTACGGATGCGTTTTCGATTGTATCGATCGCCTCTGTGGTCAACAAATTCCTGCCTGCGCCAACGCCTACGATCTTCATCGTGGAAACTATTGTGGTGAATAGTACTAAACGAGTTGGTTCGGTATGGTGGGTTGCAGTCCCGAAACGAAAACTTTAAATATGCCGATACCTTATATAAAATGGAGTAAATTATGAAAAGTATGATTGGAACAATGGATTCGGCAGTTTTAACGGCGATTTTAGTGAGCCCCAACTCCACAACTTCGGAACCGACACCAACACCAACACCGACCGTAACACCCAATCAAGCATCTTCGCCGGAACATTTGCCGACTACAACAGAGGCAGTGCTGGGATTCGGAGCCATATCCGTTATTGCGGGACTACTCACCGTGGCATATTTAGCTATGGCGGGGTGGAGCTGATTGTCTCTCTTTTTCACTTGTCACGGTACATATCCATGCATCCGAACATCCATGCAAGCCAGCAGAGCATCACGATTGGAGACTGAGGTGAGAAGACGGATCTGATAACAGCAATAATCATACTTGCAATCACAGGCATCGCAGTCGGGCTTGCAAGCGGGTTGCTCGGAGTCGGCGGCTGTTTCATCATGGTTCCGGTACAGTTCTGGATATTTCAGGAGATGGGCGTTTCTTCGGATGTCGCGATCCTGCTTGCGTTTGGGACGAATCTTCTTGTCGTGCTGCCAACCGTTGCAAGCAGTGCAGTGGGGCACAGCAGGAGAGGGGCGGTCTGGTGGAGGGCTGGTGTCTTTCTTGGCATTGCAAGCGCAATTGGAGCAGTGATCGGCGCTACGATTGCGGCGCATCTGCCTGCCGAGGTGCTGATGGTTTCATTTGGCGTAGTGGTTCTTGTTGGCGCCATCAGGATGCTCACCGCAAAGCCTTCAGTGATTACGGAAGAGCCGAAGGATCGCCCACTTCTCTGGGTGGCTTCTGGCTTTCCGATCGGCATCGTGTCGGGTATCGTCGGGATCGGTGGCGGCGTATTGATGATTCCTGTAATGGTGCTTCTGCTCAAATTCAGGATGCATCTGGCAGTCGGAACCTCGAATGCGGTGATGATGGCAACAAGCATCGGTGGTGTGATCGGTTACGTCGCAAACGGGCTTGGAGTCCAGGGGCTGCCTGCGTACTCGATCGGGTATGTGAATCTCATATCGTGGCTTACGCTTGCGATAATGAGCGTACCGATGGCGCAGGTCGGAGTCATGGCTGCACACCGACTGCCTGCTAAGGAACTGAAGTACGTCTTCATCGCTGTGATGGCGTATGTGGGGCTGAAGATGATCGGGGTGTTTGGGTGGCTTGGGCTGCCGATATGAGGGTTGCCAACGCGTGTACGATTATGTCGGTGGAACCAGTGGAATTTGTGCAATACATACTACAGGACTTTCGAATAAACTAAATTTTTCACCATCTTAAATGTCACAATCTTTATATACAATCTGCACATATACGAGCGCTCGCGGCAGGCGCGGCATCAGCCAGCGCGCCAGCGATGAGCATCGTTCGCAGAACCGTACGGGAGCCAATCACAAGAATATGCCTGATTATAACAATCATCTCCGAGATGTTACCCACTACAATCACCACATCACATAAAACCTTGCATATCACAATTCTGCCCGTCTCCGCATCAATCGCAGCTATCCGCCTGCGACTCACAAGCCCCGCGCAACCCAACGCTCCCCGTTTTCCAGTAATCGATGTTTCGCTCGAGTTGCATCAAGATATCTGCTGCAACTTCTCCTGCACCCATAGATTTAGCAGTGTATCTGCCGATACGCCCCTCTTCCTTGCGAGAGATCGGACATCTTCTGACAGTTTACGGTCCAATGCATAGTATGTTATCTCGGATCGGAGGTCCACCTCGAATTCAGCGGGTTCTGTCCGGTCCCAATAATCTGCAAGGTCGTGTGTATCCCAGAATTCGCCAATATCTATGTAAGATTGTGCCTTTGAAACGGAACTCTCATTTTTCATATTTCCTCCTTTCTGAGTCTGTCATATTCCGTGCTGACAAGATAAATGCACGCTTATCTTTTTTATATATAAAGAAAACAATAAGGTAACGTCCTGCGTATGTTTCCCCCATCGCTACATACACGTTCTCTCCGGAACGATGTCCTTTTTCAACGAAACAAAATTTATATGTGTTGGAAAGGACCTCGGTGACTTCGCGTGGCTGAACGTTATGCTTCCATTCAAGTTTCTCGACGTATAGGAAAGTATAAACGCATTTGTGTATCTTGCTGCTGAAATTAGATACATGATGAGAAAAACATCACACTTCAATTTTGCCCCGAAGGGGCTTTCTTGACGTATAGGAAAGTATAAACGCATTTGTGTATCTTGCTGCTGAAATTAGATACATGATGAGAAAAACATCACACTTCAATTTTGCCCCGAAGGGGCTTTCTTGATAATTTCATCGAACCAGATAATTCCTTCGATTCTCAATTACTTTACCTCTGTCGCAGGGTTACCACATCCGCACCCCCGCCTTCCCGCGTAACCTGTTTCCACACAACCACATTCCCAGGCGTTCATCCCCTCATGCACATAAATCGCATCCCCCTCTGCGTCATCAACCACATCCTGAATCGTCATGCCCGCGCCAAAGATCACCGTTCGCAAAACGATTGCGTGTTTCGAGCAGGGGGGATATCTTGTCATAACAATCAACACCGCTATTCCACACACGCTATACTCCCATAAGTACCTTTTGCATCACAGAGACTATCATGACTTATGGCGTTGCGGATGAAATCCTGTGTAAATCAGTGGTTAAAAACCCTTATCAGCCACGGATGAATACGAATGAACACAGATTAAAGGCATAACTGGCTTTGCAGATCAACAGCACCCCATTTTTGGCAGAGTGGTCACCCGATCCACAGAGCAACTCTTCTGCCAAGATCGGTCGGATAATAGATCAGGTAATTCCCTTCCTGCCGTGCGTACACGAGATTGTCCTCCTTGAGCACCGAGAGATGGTATGACATCTTCGAGTACGCATATCCGGTCATCACAACGAGAAGACAGACGCACATCGGCTGCACCGAAAGCGCAAAGAGCACCTTGACACGCACAGGATCGGATAGCGCACGTGCGACCAAGACAATATCTTTGATCGTCTGGTCGTCGGGCAGCGATTCCGTGATTCCGTTCAGTCCGCCTTTCTCTTCCAGTTCACATCTGATCGAATCCGGAATCTCTATCTCTTCCATCATTTCAAACCTCTTTGAAACCATAAGGTTTAAGTAGAATTTCAACCATTATTGAAATACTGGTAAACATCGTAGATAACGTTTGCCATTCAGACGGAGAACAAGTGCAATGAAGTCATTGATCATTATGCGAGATGTCAGCGACCCTTATGAGGGCTGCACAAAAAAACTGCATGGGCCTGATTGGATCTACTTTGCGAAAGGAAGATCAACATGGGCAGAACCGGATATGGGGGCTTTAAGGTGCTAGATAAAGACTTGCTTGAATTGGGAATCAAATTTCATGGTCATAGATGTCCTGCAATGCCAATAGGTTTGCGGGCGGGCGAGCTTGCGATGGGGAAGCTGGGCGTTAAGCGTTCCCAGGATAAAGAGCTTTTCTGTTTTATGGAGATCGGGCCAGCCCATGCGACGATGTGTTTTGGCGATGGGGTACAGACCGCAACAGGTTGCACTTATGGAAAGGGCAACATTGAAAGGTTAAATTATGGCAAAAACGCCATCACTTTGATCGATGTCAAAGGCAGGAAAGCAGTACGGGTTGTAGTAAATCCTGAATTTCAAAAGAAAGCGCTCGCATCAACGTTCGTTCAGATGAGAAAGGAAGGCATTGCGCCACAGGATATCGATCCGGCTATTGTCGATCCACTGATTGAGAATGTTTTGAAACAACCTGATGATGTTCTCTTCAAGGTTTCGGATGTGTTTGATTATGATATGAAGCCAAAAAAAGGGACATTTGAATACTATGAATGTGAACGTTGTGGAGAGGTGGTATTTTCTTACGGGATGCGGATAAAAGATGGAAAGTTGGTATGCATTACATGTTCTGAATAGAATGCAAAAATGGATACGATTTATCTTATTCCTCCGATATTTTTTGTGATCTCCTTCGTATTTTCAATGATTGGTATGGGGGGTTCCCAATTATATATACCCATTTTATTCTGGATGGGACTGGATTTTAAAACACAGGCAATTCCTCTGGGCATGCTTCTTAATGTTGTGACATCATCGTCGGCAGCCTTTGTCTATTCAAGAAAAAAACTCATTTTGTGGAAGATAGCGATACCTTTTGGAATCTGTATGGTCATCTTTGCACCCATCGGAGCATGGGTAAATCTGAGCTTGCCGACAAAACCTGTAATTTTGATATTTGCCATATTTACTGCCGTAGCAGCGATTCTTATGCTCAGCGGCTGGAAGCCAGGGGACACTGAGTTATCTGCGCCAGGCCGGGTAGTATTTGGAGTTAGTGGAGGGTGCATTCTTGGATTTTTTGCTGGATTGATAGGGCGCGGTGGTGGCAGTTTTGTTGTTCCATTGCTCTTCATTGTCGGGTTGGATCTGAAATTGGCTGCAGCAACTTCGGCCATGGTGGTAACCTGTTCAGGGCTTTCAAGTTTCATCTCGCATATCGCTATAGCTGCGCATCCGGATTGGAATTTGTGGGCGTGTTGTGTGGTTGCGGTATTCTTGGGTAGTCAGACCGGCTCCAGGTTGATGGTTGAAAGGTTGAAGGGGAACTGGATAAAGACCATATTCGGAGTCGTGCTCCTGGGTGTTGCAGCTATTTTAATTGTAAAGGATGTTATATTGGGATGATTACTGCGCAATAGCTGATCGGGGTGTTTAGGTGGCTTGGACTGCCAATATGAGGAGTGTTTAAGATCGATAACATGTTATTTCAACACCGGTTCGGATGAGCGGTCACCCGGTCCATAGAGCAACTCTTCTGCCAGGATCGGTTGGATAATAGATCCGGTAATTCCCTTCCTGTCGTGCGCACACAAGACCCCCTCCTTGAGCAGCGAGAGATAGTATGACATCTTCGAGTGCGCATACCCAGTCATCGCAACGAGGAGGCAAACACACATCGGCTACACCAAAAGTGCAAAAAGTATCCTGGCCCGCACAGGATAAGATAGCGCACGCGCGATCGAGATGATGTCTTCGATCGTCTGGTCGTTGGGCAGCGATTCCATGATTCCATTCAGCCACCTTTTCCCACCAGTTCACATAGGATTAAATTCGGTATCTCAATTCTGTCCATGATATCAAACCTATTTCAAACCCCTTTGAAACCACAGCATTTAAGTAGTATTACAAACATTATTGAAATATTGGCAGGCACCATAAATAACGTTTGCCATTTGAGCAATCGGATTTGGGAGGGCAAAATATCATGACAATCGAAACATTGCTTCTGGCTGGCATCGAAACCCTGGAAGAGTATCTTGCGCTGCACGTACTGATGTGTCTCGTGCCCGCATTCTTCCTTGCAGGAGCCATCGCTTCGCTATTCTCGAAAGAGTCTGTGTTGCGCTACTTCGGCGCTGATGCACCCAAATACATCTCATACAGCGTGGCATCGGTAAGTGGCGTGCTTCTTGCGGTCTGCTCCTGCACGGTGCTGCCACTCTTTGCCGGAATCTACAAACGGGGAGCTGGCATCGGTCCAGCGTCAACGTTCCTATTCGCAGCGCCCGCGATCAACCTGCTCGCAATCGTCTACACTGCGCAGATACTCGGCTTTGAGATCGGCGCTGCCCGTGCGGTGGCGGCTGTTAGCATCTCAATTGTTATAGGACTCTCAATGGCTACGGTCTTCCGAAGCGAGGATAAAGCGAAGAGCCGGATGATCTCGGCTGCGGGCGAGAGCGAGATCAACCCGCTGCACCAGACCGGTATCTTCGGGTTGCTTCTCGCCATCCTTGTGTTCGGCGGCGTCATTGAGACGTGGCTGTGGCGGGGACTGTTCATTGGACCGCTGGTGCTTCTGACGGTCTATGTCTCAAGAAAGTGGTTTGATGATGAGCAGATCCACGACTGGATGTACGAGACATGGGATCTTACAAAGAAGATATTTCCGCTCTTGCTGGTGGGCGTATTCTTTGCAGGCATAATCGTTGAACTGATACCATCAGACCTTGTTGTGCGATTTGTCGGAGGAAACTCGGTGCGGAGTAATCTGATCGCAGCGGTTGCCGCGGCACTGATGTACTTTGCAACACTCACAGAGGTCCCGATCATCGACTCGCTCACCCGGCTCGGAATGGGTGAGGGACCTGTGCTTGCAATGCTTCTTGCGGGACCTACGCTGTCACTTCCGAACATGATCGTGATCAGCCGCGTGGTGGGCGTCAGGAAGGCATCGGTCTATATCACACTCACTGTAATCCTTGCTACCATAGCCGGATTCGTGGCTGGAACTACTATATGGAGATAATAATATGGATATAATTGTAAAGGTATTTGGATCAGATCCCCCTTGCGCCAAATGCAAGGTGGCTCATGACATCGCAAAGAAAGTTTCGGAGAAGATCGGAACGGGCGTCGTCGTTGAAAAGCACAGCGCTCTTAGTGAAGAAGGCGATAAGTACGGAATCATGATGACTCCGACTGTTGTTGTCAACGATGAGATCGCGGTCGTTGGCAAGGCACCATCTGAGAAGAAACTGGAAGAGATCATCAGATCGAAGATGTGAGGTGACTATGGTGGCAAACGAATATAGTTGCTGTGCATCCCATGATGTGAAACGGAAGCTTGTCAAGGTCGGGGATGCCACCACCGGTCTTGCAAAGCTGGACCGGGTATTTGAAGAGCTATATAACTCTGGAAGAAGCCTTAATGATGTTGATGGTGAAGAGATCGTAGATTTGGCATCGTTTTACAATTATATCCCGCCGGATGCGGTCGAGGCGTATGCAGAAGCACTGGTCCGGGAATATATCATGTTTTACAGAGACCAAGAACATCCGGATCAGTGAAATCTCGCGTTGTTGATTACAGGCATCGTTTGATGAGGTATATTTACAGCGAGAATCTGCTCGCAGCATAAGCAAGAGAGGTATTAATTATGGTTGCAGATGATAGATACGAACAGATGAAACATATAAAAAGACTGGCAACCGCAGGAGTCTTGATCTGTGTGGCAGTGATGCTCACCGGATGCATAACCACGCCCATCGCCGATTCGGTGGAGATCGAGAACGTGACCACAGAGGGGGGGACGTACCACTCAGGTGAGATCATGAATATCACAGTGGTACTCAAATCCGCAACAGACGTGAGCGGAGTCTACACCAATGTATCAGGGATCACGAACAAGCGGGGCAAGAACATGCTCTTTAAGGAGACCACGACAAACCTCACCCGCGGGCTTAATAACGTGACGTTCGCATACAAGATGCCTGCGTGCTCATCCTGCTCAGGCATATCCGGGGGAACATATTATTTCAACGCATCGGTGGTTTACGGTAACGTTACGGTAGGAAACTCGACCTGTAGTGTTGTCCTGAAACAATAGATACATGGCTGGATATGAGCATAAGAGGATTGCTGCGGCGGTGATCATCGCTGCATTTTTAGTAGTAACACTTACAGCTACAGCAGGTGCCGCAGGCGGGCAAGTGAGCATAATACTTTTCTTCGATTCGGAGTGTTCGCACTGTGAAGCTGCTGAGAAGGTACTGGATCAGATCGGAGGGGAGTTTGGGGATCGGATACTCATCAGCAAATATGATTCCAACACAGCTACCGGAATTGAGATGATGGATGGACACGGGATCGTCGAGGTGCCCTCGATGGTGGTGCAGGAGAGGGAGATCATACTATACAGCGATTACGGAAACAACCTTTCAAAACTGGAAAGTCTTCTTATAAGTTCGATAAATAACGCGCTTTATGATCCGGAGATCGGGGTGTGTAAGGAGATCAGTCCTGTCAAGTTAAATCCTGGTGAGAACGTTACGATAACGATCTCTATGGAAAACAAGAAGAATATAACGACCGATGTTACCATGATCGATAGTTATCCCGGTTTTTTCAGCATAATAGAAGGTGAAACTGTATGGAACGGAACACTATCTCCAGGAGAGGTGAAAAATATAACTTATGTGGCTCGTATCGATCCAAAAGCGCACTCTGGAAATCAGAAGATAGAAGGAGCGCAGATAATCTACCGAAGCTGGGATGCAGAGAAAAGTGCGGTTTCGAATACAGTAATCATCCGTATAGTAGTAGCACTGACCTTGTTTACGGTGTTTCTGGCAGGATTGGTAGCAGGGGCAAATCCCTGCCTCTTTGCAGTGGTGGCTTTCATGGCGGCGATGATACTATCGAATACCGAAAAGGAGATCGAAGTCATCAAATTCATTGTTTTCTTCTCCTTTGGGATCTTTCTGGTGTATCTCCTGACCGGAATCGGGATTTTGTCGTTTGCAAGCGATCTTGGTTCATTAAACTTTGTTCTCGGCGCGATCACCATAGCACTGGGCATCATGCACATCTACGACTACTTTTACATAAAAATAAAGGCTAAATCACTCTTCGAGAGTTCCAAGTTTATGAAAGGCGTGATGGAGCGGATGGTCAATGAGAATAGTGCCCTCTCCGCACTGGGTCTGGGCGCGCTGTTCTCGCTTGTGAAAGCACCGTGTGTGGGCGCGATCTACTTAACGATACTAAACCTCATCGCGGTACAGAAAGCGGAACTCGAAGGAATCATATATTTATGCATATATAATTTTGGCGTGGTCCTACCTATACTGATAATCGGAACTGCTATTGTCGTCGGATTAAGTCCGACAAAGGTGGACCGGTTCAGGAAGGAGAAGAGAGCCATGATACGGTTGGTGACCGGAATAATTCTGGTTGTGCTGGGGGTGTTCCTGACGTTTGGTATTATCTGAGCGGGCGCCAAGCATCTATGCCAGCACTCGAGGACTGCGCACAAGCAAGGACCCAACCACAAGACTGCATCACAGAAAACAATCGCAGACCAACGGCGAGAACTCGATGGCGGTGGTGGTGGCCGGGCTGATCGGTGTATAAATTTAAATGCAGAGCCGAAAATTGAAACACGAAAGCAAAAGATGCCATTAAATACCAATAAGTACCTATCTGTATCTATGACTCATGCAAATCCTCAGATAAATATACGCTTGTCACCCAAATTACAATCAGCTGCCGAACAGTATGTCGATAATTATGGTTACCGGAATATTCAGGAATTTATTCTTGAAGCGATCCGGGATAAAATCTTCAGGGATACCAGATATGATGAAACATTCTCCGGCAAAGAGATCGATCTGATCGAAAAACTATTGTCGGCATCCATTGAGAACGGCAAAATAAGAGATCATAACGATATCACCAAAGCCCTGCAATGAACTCTGAACTTGTAGCCACAGAATTTTTTATTGA
>DAOUXE010000135.1 GCA_030666765.1 Methanosarcinales archaeon | reverse complement strand
CGTTTGGAAAACAAAACCAACATCAAGCGCCTGAATGGGTGGTTAATCTGACAAAGTAGTATCAGATGCCTGAGTAGTTACTTTTTCACGATCCATACATCTTGCCAAAAACAGACTACATAAATTGATAAATGATATTTTAAAGCATGTCATTATCCGATCTATCTCCGTATCTATTCTGTACACTTTATCCTTATCTCGGATCCACTTCTCCCCCTCTAAATACTTTTTCAATCTTTTAAACACATCTTTGTGATCCTTCCACCTCCTGCATCGGACACACGTCAACCACCACCCCCACATAGAAACCCACCGACATCACAAACCACACCTCCCAAAACAGCCTCCTCATTCCGCGATCAGTTCCAGTAACTGCCCATGAACCTGTCCATTTGATGCGATCATGCTCACCCTCGACCCGATCGAGAGTTCGCCACGAAGCCGGATGCCCGCGGTGTCGGTGACAGATCCACCAGACTCCTCGATGATGAGTTTTCCTGCAGCGATATCGATCACCCTTAAGTACTTGCGAAAGTCGACAAAGGCATCAAGAACGCCTGCCGCAACATAACATAGTTCCAGCGATGCGCTTCCGAGAACTCGAATTCTCCGCACGGTTCTTCCTAGATCGGAGATCTTTGTAGAGTCTGTCCGGTATGCATAAGAAGTTACGCTGAATTTTTGCAGTTCATTGTTTTCTGATACGCTGATGCGTTTTTTATTTCGGTATGCCCCCATTCCAGTCTCTGCATGATAGACCTCACCTGAATAGAGATTCCGGACGTACCCAAATGAGATATCAGAGAGATCATATCCACCGATTGCGATGGAGACTGAATAAAATGGAATACCAGCCACAGCATTGAAAGTCCCATCGAGCGGATCAAGAACGAGCGTAAAGTCGATACCGCTCTCGGTAACATCAGTTCTCTCGAGCTCTTCCCTCGTTCCATGAATCACTTTCTCGCCGCACTCCTCGCTGATGAGCAATATCCTCCGCCCGTCGTCCCTCATAACATCGAGTGCGGCATTTTCTGCCACCTCGTCGATCTTCTTCGTGGGTGTGCCGTCAGCGCCGATGTAGAGTTCCTTTCCTGAGTCTGCCGTGCCGATTACGGGCGCGATCGCATCATCGATCGCAGCGGAGATAGCGCTACAGAGTTTTAGCGGATTATCCATAGTAACCGGTTTGATGCATGGATATAAAAGGAGCGCGGTTCTAATTGTAAACCGATGAAAGAGGTAACCGGTGGCGTGTGCGCTGTCCGTGGCGTGCGTGCGTATGGAATCAAGGAAGGCAAGAACGGACTTGCTGTGATAACAGGAAGTGGTACATCTTCCGGGGTTTTTACGAGAAACAAGATCATTGCAGCTCCGCTTGTCGTGACCAGAGAGCATCTCAAAAGCCAGCAGATATCAGCGATCATCGCAAACAGTGGATGTGCGAATGCGTTTACAGGGGAGCAAGGACTTTCCGATGCCACCAGCATGGCAGCGATTGTAGCAGACAGGCTCGGAGTCCGGACAGGTTCGATCGCGCCCGCGTCTACAGGCGTCATCGGTGTTCCGCTTGATATGGAATGGATCGAGGATCAGATCGATTCCGTGATCGCGGGGTTGTCTGACACGGCAGATGGCAGCACCGCGGCAGCCCGCTCAATCATGACAACAGACATATACCCGAAGGAGTTTGCGGTCGAACTTTCATCAGGCGTCCGCATCGGCGGTATCGCAAAGGGCTCTGGCATGATCTCCCCGAATATGGCGACGATGCTTGCGTTCATCTACACCGATGCCGCAATACCTTATGGGATGCTTAATTCGTGCCTGAAACGTGCTGTAAATCGCAGTTTCAACATGATCGTCGTGGATGGTGATACCAGCACCAATGATATGGTGCTTCTCACAGCGACCGCAGAGATGAAGGTGGGAACGCCGGATGAGCCAGGACTGAGTGAACCGGAATTTCAGGAAGGGCTCGACTGCGTCTGCACCGAACTTGCGAAGATGATCGTCCGGGACGGAGAAGGCGCGGAGCGGTTTATCGTGGCGAGGGTTACCGGCGCAAAGACAGATGGAGATGCAAAAAAGGCAGCGAAAGCGATCGTCACGTCGCCGCTTGTCAAAACCGCGGTCCACGGAGAAGATCCGAACTGGGGGCGGGTGATCGCTGCTGCCGGGTATTCGGGTGCTGATCTTGATCCTGGCCGGATCTCGCTTGCGATCTCTGGCGTGACTGTCGTTGATCGCGGCAGGATCGTTGATGGTGCCGTCGTGGATATGAGTGGAACGGATATCGAGATTGTGGTGGATCTGGGGCCTGGTGCTTGCGAGGCTGTTGCGTGGGGATGCGATCTGACATGCGAATACGTGCGGATCAATGCTGAGTATACGAGTTGAGGCAGAGGGGGGATACGAGTTGGAGATGTATGCGTTGTTAACGGAAATGGCTAAAAAATCAGAAACGCGGACGTTTTTTTTATTTCTTATCGTGGGGGCATCGTTGAGATATTGATATTCTTACTGTATTTCTATTGTATTAGTTATACTCGGCACCGGCATAAACTGCGATTTTTTTATTGGCGGAACCGAACCGATATCGTTTACGAGCAAGGACACAAGTCATCATCATATTACAGTTTCAGAGGTTTGAAAAATCTCAAGTTGTGACGGTGCGAAGTATATACTACTGTGTCTGAGCTATATCTATTCGCACTTCTAATCGCAGCTACTCTCTGGGCCCTCGTTCTCATCATTTCTATCTATATTTGTTTTGAGACCTATACACAGCGCGCAAATCTGGAGAACTGGGTATATTTCCGCATACGAGCTGAATGGAAGTTCACAGAAAATCATTTTAGTACATTTTTCCTCCCTATCCGTTTGGTTTCATTACTTGCAGCAATAAAATCCATGCTATTCCGTATAGCACTCCTTTTAGCACTCCTTTTAGCACTCGGTCTCTTGATATTACTCTGGTTTAGCTGCGATCAAGATATCAGTAAATTTGGAGAGAGTCTTAATAATTATATATACATTATTTTGATTTTTATTTTTCTGGCTCAAGCATGGATTTTTTACCAGCAATATCGCCATATGAAACAACCCCTTTTTAAAACACCCTTGTTCTGTGCGCTTTCTAAATCCAACAGCGATACTGATTGCTGTATATTATTGAAGAATGGTGAAAATGCCCCAATTTTTAATATATCGTATCGTATCTTGGAAGTTTTGGTAAAAGATGGGTGGGTATATAAGAAGGTAAAATCTGAAGAGATATCCCAAGAGTTTTTACCGATATTGGATGGTGGCTCCTAAAAAAAGATATTTGAAAACCTACAAAAGAGTTCAAAGAGATGCGGTTGGCTGTGCAGATCATAAGCGCAGAGACATTGGATGGACATTCCATGCGTTTGTCATTCTATAAAGCTCGCGGGGATACGGATTTTAGCCTTGCAGGAATTATACGTACTTAGCCACCTAATATCACGCTCAGCATCTGGAAGATATTAAGCCACCGCTACGTCCATGCCCATAGTGCGGTCATGATTCTTTGCTGTTGCCGCCCGGTTTCAGGCTCAGGCATCATTTGCGATCTCTGGCGTGACTGTCGTTTATCGCGGCAGGATCGTTGATGGCGCTGTCGTGGATATGATATCGAGATCGCTGTGGATATTGGGCTTGGCGCTGGCGATGCTGTTGCGTGGGATACGATCTGACATGTGTATGTGCAATGCCGAGTATACGAGTTGAGAAGACGGGTTGAAGAAACGAAACTTAGATACTAGCCCCGCCCACGTCACCCTGCACTGAATTGCGAGGCATCCGTTGTCATCGGTCTTCGTATCCACAGCCGTGTTAACTATCATATCCCCAGAGCTTTGCGTTTATCTTCAATTACCTCGATTAGCTTCTCAGCCGACTTATACGGATCAGCTTCGACATAGAACTTTCCCCCAAATATCTTCTCTACATCGTCGGTCAGCCATTTGACTACTCGCTTGCTTGCTGCAACATTCGGCTGATCCCCGATATGTGTAAAGATTCCCAGAGATACCGTCCAGAACCCTATGGGAATTGCCTTCTCTGCAATGTATTCCGGTGCAGAGCCGGCTATCGGAAGCTGATCGATCCGTACGCCAAGATAATCGGCAACTGCGTTTAGCACCTCCTCTATTCTCGAGTTATCAACACATGAACCCATGAAGAGACATGGGGGAACCGCCTTAAGTCCGTTCGCCTTCGCTATCACATCCATAACAGCCGCCAGGTTATCACCAACACCCGGGTACGTAGGATCAGGCTTCAAGAGGTCCCAGTAAGATGCTATCGTTGCAACGCAACCTGTGAGAACCACCAGGACATTGTTCTTGACAAGTTCCCTGATCAGTTCCACTGTCCTGTAGCCATAATCATCCCGTGGGGTGACGCATCCGATCACTGCCGCAACTCCGCGGATATTCCCATTCTTTATGTTATCCACAAGAGCACCTATAGGGTCTCCAGGCTTCACTTTGTCCAGGGATTCGATGAGCTGCTCGGTGGAAAAACCAAACATCATCTCATGCGGCTCATAATCGGGAATGAAAACCTTTGCATGATCCCGCATGGCGTAGTTATCAACTGCGATCTTTATGAGTTCCCTGCCGATCTCGGTAGCCCGCTTTGGCTCAAACTCGATATAGGTCGTCCCTTCCATCTTTGCCATGGGGTCAGTCGTTACGATCTTTGTATGGAAGTACCTGGCTGCATCAACGATTGCAGGCTGCGTACACTGGATATCCGCAACTACCAGCTCAATCGCGCCTGTTGCTATTGCAAGCTCCTGCTGAAGTATATCCCCTCCGAAGTTGATGCCTCTTCGCATCAGAACTTCCATGCCGGTGCAACACATCCCAACAACATTGACCTTTGGCTCATGACCCGGATCGTCATTATACTCCTCAGCAGCTCGTATAACCACG
>DAOUXE010000140.1 GCA_030666765.1 Methanosarcinales archaeon | reverse complement strand
TTCGCTCCAGTACTAAAATGAAACAAAAATGGGACCAATTCAGTACGGGGTATACACATCCTTTCATCACCCTAGGTTATGGCAAAGAAGATTAACCACAGAGGACGCGGAGGGCGCAGAGAGTTGCTTTTTTCTCCGTGTCCTCTGTGCTCTATGTGGTTTTAACCCATTCCAGAAGAGATTAAAAGACTCTGATCACCAACCGGGGGATTTTTTGTTCGTTGCGCCATTGCGCCATCGCGTCTTTCTCGTTTTTGTTTCCCGATTCAACGCAGAGACGCGGAAGACATCGTTAACCCACGTCTTTTGTGCTGTTGCACATCCGACTGACCATTACAAAAGCCGCAAATAAAGCGCAGTCTGTGAAACAGCGACTCTGTTTTGTGTGCGCCAATTCTGCGGCTCTACCGCAGGACGGTAACGCTTAACCCATAGTAACCGCCAACACAGAAGCATGAAGGGGCAGAATACTCACGACCACGAGAAGAAGGCGTCCGCTATATCAGCGGTCTCGCTCGTGCGTGACGGAATGATCGTGGGAATCGGAACAGGCTCGACTGCCGCATTCGCCATAGCCGAACTCGGGAGGCTGGTTGCGGATGGGCTGGATATCATCGGGATTCCGACATCGTACCAGTCAGAGATTCTTGCGGCGCAGCAGAAGATACCGCTCACAACGCTCACAGAACACCCCGAAATTGACGTAGCGCTCGATGGTGCGGATCAGATCGACAAAGATCTTGTAGCGATCAAGGGAGGGGGTGCGGCACACGCAAAAGAGAAGGTGATCGCGTCCGCCGCATCGATAGTGGTTTTGATGGTCGGTGAGGCGAAGGTGGTCCCCTTGCTTGATCACGCAGTCCCGATCGAGGTTCTGCCTTATGCGGTGACGCTTGTGGAGCGGGAGGTGCGTGCACTCGGCGGTGTTCCGACTCTTCGCATGGCAGTGCACAAGGACGGTCCGGTGGTGACCGACAACGGGAACTTTGTAATCGATTCCGACTTTGGCACAATCGATGATCCGCGGCGTCTGAACGATGAGATCAATGACATCGTTGGCGCAGTCGAACACGGGATATTCCCAAACGTGGACGAGGTGCATATTGGCGGCGCTGATGGGGTCAGGGTGCTTACGCGGCGCGGATGATCGCGGGGATGGGGATTGCGCACATGGCTCTGGCAACTTGCGATAGGAACCGCAAGATTTGTAATGGCAAGATTTGTAATGGTCAGTTGGATGCACAACACCGCAATTGACATAAACGACTACGGTTGGGAATACAACTACAGAGGGACACGGAGGATCGGTTTAAAGACTGCCAAGTAGGGGTAAGTGGTTTATGGTTCACCAGGCAGTATTGTTTTTGCAATACTGACTCAGTGTTTTTTTGAGCAGCCTATACTGTCGTATGCGGAGTATGATCACAACATTGAGTCCGGAAGGCATGGGGCAGACCGGGAGGTGCTTGAGGAGGGGGGGCTGATGTTGTGGACGAGTTCAAAATGATATCGAGAGTGTTGTTCGGAGCAGATAATATTTTATAGAACTGGGCGGATCCATAAAGCATACATGAGTAATTGCATAGATGGGTGGTGTAAATGGCATCAGAAGTGAAGGGCACAATAATAGTTTCAAATGATTTGGTGAAGGGTGTGGTCATCGGGGTGCTCAGATCCAGAGTAGAAGAGATAAACCAGAAGTTGAATGACATTTATGAGAACATGGGGTATTTTGAGAGAAAATATGGCATGAAAACGGAAGAATTCTATAAAAAATTTGTGAGTGGGGCACTTGGGGATGATATGGACTTTTTCGAGTGGAAAGCATCGACAGAGATTCATAATGAGTTAAAAGAAGAGAAAAAGGTGTTGATAGAGGCAATTGGATGATCGAAGACTATTTTGAGTTTTTGAAGAAAGTTGCCAACAAACATCCATCCGTAAAGGTGTTCAGACTCATCAAGGAATTCGTCGGTGTTAAAAAGGGTTTTATTAGGTTTGTAATCCGGTTGAGAGATGATTCAGAACTCCACGTCTTTGAATATGTCGATTCCTCTCTGCATAAAATAGATTACTCATACAACTGGCAGGACAAAGAGAAGCGGTTGATAACGAGGTGGGATAACGCCCCGCATCATTCAGAAATCGAAACGTTTCCCCACCACGTGCACGTCGATTTAGATATAAAACCATCAGAAGAACCGACATTTGTGGAAATACTTAAGAAGATAGGAGAGGGGATCTGAGAACCAATAGATCAGATATGGGTGATATGAACACGGTTCTTGCAGGTGCGCTTGCTGCCTCAAAGTCCCATATCGAGATTAGTTATGTCAAGGCAGGACTGAAAGGTCGTCGGTGAATATTGAGGATGTTAACAAGATGCGCTCCTTCAACTGTGATATCTAAATCAATCGAATTCCAGAACTTCAGCAAATCGGAGGGATACTTTCAAATAAAGGCAGGACAACATTTAAGATAAAGTTTGACAGAGATAACATGCCGCGTTGGTATGGAATAAGCAGGTTTACGACTGGAAGCACATTTACATTCACACCAGTGTCGAGACGTAAGGGGGCAACAGAGACCAGAGGGGGTAATATGAAAACAAGGGCAGCAACCATCTCAAACAAGAATCCGGGCGAAGGAACAAACGACCCGCTCCAGGAATTGAGAAAGGAGCCTCGCTATAAAATACCCGCGTAAATCAACAGGAAAAGAGCAGATGAAGATCCGAACAAAATTTCTTGTCGTCATGCTTTCGCTTATCTTGATTACTGGCATGGCTACAATCTTAATCGGCAGAACCGTCTCAACAAGTATCATCAAAGAACAGGTTGGCGATCATTTGGAGACGACCGCACAATTGCGAGCACACCATATCGAGACGGTTTTGGATTGGTACAACCAGGAGGCTGGAACGCTGTCAGTAGCAGTTCCTTTCAGGAATATGGTGGATGAAAGCAAAAATCGCACTCACTACATAGAGATAGCTAATCTAAGGATAAATAGTACGATACGGGTCAATGAGGATATTTCAGGGATTAGACTTCTAAATAAAAGTGGAACCGTTGTTGCTTCCGGTTATGCGGATGTTGGATCTAACAATAGTGCGAGTGAAATATTCTCAATTGAGAACGAAGAAATTCATGCCAGGGATCTTCGTACTTCCGTATTCACCGGAGAGGATATTGTGAGTGTGGCAATGCCGATTCTGGTGGATGGCAGATTCTCCGGGGCAGTTATTGTGGATTTTGATGCGAGGAAAATATTTAAAATAGCAACAGATAGGACAGGTCTCGGGAAGACCGGAGAGATCTACATCCTGAACGGGTACGGCTACATGATAACTCCGCCGAAATTCAATAATGATACGCTCCCGAAACAGGATGTTGATCCGGAGTATTTCAGCAGCGCAGGTGATTACGAACCGGAAGCAACGTTATACAATAATTATCGTGGCGTGGATGTACTGGGGGCTCACGCACCCATACCTGTGATGAACTGGTGCCTGATGGCAGAGGTTGAGGAGGTGGAAGCGTTTGCACCGGTCAGCCGACTGACTACTACGATGTTTTCGGTCCTTGCAGGCATTTTACTTGTGGGTGCAGTGATCTGTATCATAGTGTCCGGAACAATAACAGACCCGATTGTGAAATTGCAGCATGGTACCGAAGAGGTGATGAAAGGGAACATGAATTATAAAGTCGGTACCGGAACGGATGATGAGGTTGGAGAACTTTCAAGAGCGTTCGATACGATGACTGCCAACCTGAAAGAGTCCGGAAGGGAACTGGAAGAGTATAGCAGAGGTCTTGAGACCAAAGTACAAGAGAGAACTGCGAGGTTGGATGAGCTACTCAAGGAGAGTGAGCGGCAGAGGATTGCGATATCTGAGATGTTGGATGACGTCACTAAAACAAAAGATGATCTGGCGTTGACCGGGGAGAAACTGAGGCAGAAATCCGAGGAACAACGAGCACTGCTCTCAACCATTCCGGCACTTGTCTATTTCAAGGACCGGGATGGTGCTTACATCGCAGCAAACAATGCTTTTGCCGATACAATCGAAACTCCTGTGGATGAAATCGCAGGCAAGACCGATTACGATATCTTCCCTGAGGCGCGGGCGGACACCTACAGGGGGTCTGATCAGGAAGTGATGGAATCCGGAGAGCAGAGATATGATATCGAGGAACTCACCACCGGACCAGGTGGTGAACCGATGTGGATTTCCACAAGCAAAACCCCTTTCTTTGATTCTGATGGCGTCGTCATCGGCATGGTCGGGATGACACTTGACATAACCGAGCGCAGGAAGGCAGAAGACCAGATAAAAAGAAGTCTTGCGGAAAAGGAGGTGCTTCTGCGGGAGATACACCATCGCGTAAAGAACAACCTTCAGGTCGTGTCAAGCCTGCTAAATATGCAGGCAAGAGGCGCCAAGAACAAAGACACGATCAATATCTTAACCGAGTCGCAGAACCGGATAAATGCAATGGCACTCATCCATGCTCAATTATATGAAAGCAGAGATTTATCAGAGATCAATATGAAAGAGTTTATAGATAAGTTGCTCATTCAGCTCTTCCAGAGTCATCCTGTTCAGGGCACCCGGATTACAAAGACAATTTCCATAGCTGATTATCCGGTTCCACTATCTATGGCAGTGCCCGTCGGGTTAATCATCAATGAACTGCTCTCAAACATTCTGAAACATGCTTTTGTTGGCAAGGCTGCGGGGTCAATTGCGGTCAACCTCACTGCATCAGAAAAAGGCAAGATCAACCTGAGTGTAAGCGATGATGGCGTGGGACTGCCTGCCGGGTTCGATATCG
>DAOUXE010000248.1 GCA_030666765.1 Methanosarcinales archaeon | reverse complement strand
GACCGTCGAGAAAGATCGCGAGTTTCCCATCACCCAGCAGTTCTTTGAAATCCACCTCTTCGAGTCCGTTTTCGTGTGCAATCATGAGCGCATGATCGTAAAACATCCCTCGTTTGAACCGCCCAAGATCGACATAGAGCGGTACCAGCCGTTCTGCGCCCCCCAAATAATTCTCAGCATAAACGAGAGTGAGCCACTTCAATGTAGTGGTCTTGCCCATGCCGGATGCGCCCGAGATTATCAGCCGCTTCTCCTGCGCCACAATACCTTCCACCCCGAGTTCATCCCTGCCGCCGCATCCATCTTGCAGGCGCACGAACATGAGAATAGGTTCTTTTACATCAAGGTGAGTGTACCGCGTGTCCCACTGGTTAAAATCGAGATCATCCATTATTTGGCGCAGATATTCTTCGGTATAATCTGGCATGACAGTGTTTCTACAGGTATTATGAGATTTTAATGTTTCGCTGACTCAACCAAGATGATGGCAAATCGCTTAACTCATCTCCGTTGATCCCTGTTTCAAAATAAGCCGCGGGGCTTTTCCAATTCTGCACATCCGCTCGCACACAAAAACCAGTGCTACGAAAGTCCAAGTTCTCTTAATTTCTCTGATCCGGGCTTGCCATGCTCCCATCCGCGGAGTTCGTAGTATTCGGGAAGCATCGCGGAGAGGTGCGATACCCGGCCGCTGGCAGGTCCCTCAGGCATCGGATCGCTCGTGAGTCTCTTGGGTAGTGTGTCATCCTTCTCATCAAGTCCGTACCGGTTGAGGATCAGCCGCTCGAGATTGGTCACCCGCTCGCCGATCATCAGCAGTTCCTGATCGCCAATGTCCCATCCTGTGATACACGAGAGCATTTCCGCGTAATCAGCCGCCTGAAGCGCGAACGTGTTAAAGAGGCAGACCACGGATGAGTTGACAACCGATGTGAAATCCTGAAACGCCTTGACACACTGCGCTTTTCCTTCTGTCGTGTATGGATCCAGCTTCTCAGGAAGCCCCAAAACCTCTGGCGATATTGTGTAGCCGCTCACATGGCAGCCGCCGCGGTTGGCTGTTGCATAGTTAAGACCGATGCCCTGTATGGCACGCGGATCATAAGCAGGTATTTCAAGACCTTTCACGGTCATCGATAGTTCGGGTGCCCCGTATTTCTCTGCCAAAGACCGCGATCCGCAAGCAAGGTCATCACCGATCCCTGCACGGTATGCGGTCATCCATACCGCTTCCACCATCGCGCCCGCGTTTCCAAACGCCAGATTGAGGCCATGGAGTCTCGATTCAGGGATCTTTCCGTTCTCCACGAGTTCCATTGCACATGCGATCGTCGCACCGGTGGAGATGGTGTCGAGCCCGAGTTCGTTGCAGAGATGGTTGGCTTTCGCGATCGCATCGAGTTCTGTTATCCCGCAGTCCGACCCGAATGCGAATATCGTCTCGTATTCCGGTCCCTCTCCGCGTGTCACGCTGAATGCACCATCCGGGACTGATGTGGACCTGCCGCAACCGATCGGACATCCCCAACACGCCTTCTTTCCGATGAGATACTTCTCAGCAAGCGTTTCACCACTTTGCTTATTAGCATCAGGGAAAGATCCGGTTCGGAAGTTCCGCGTAGGATATGCACCCTGTTTGTTTAAGGCATTGACGAGCACCGCGGTCCCATACGTTTGAAGTCCCCCGCCCGTGCCGGTGACCGGGTTCTCCTTTAACTTTTGTAGAGCACTCTTCACCTGTTCCTTCATCTCATCCGGTCTTGCAACCGTCGCATTTCCGGTGCCGTATACCGCTATTGCCTTTAACTTCTTGCTGCCCATGACAGCACCCATGCCGGTCCTGCCTGCTGCCCTGTAGTTGTCATTGATGATACACGAGATCGCTGCCAGATTCTCGCCGGCAGGCCCGATACATGCGACCGATACATTCTGCCCGGTCTCTGCCACAATCTCATCGGTCGCATGAAACGTGGTCTTCCCCCATAATCTTGGAGCGTCCACCAGTTCAGCCTTGCCATCAATTATCCTGAGGTACACCGGCGAATCTGATGCGCCCCTCACGACAACCGCATCGTACCCGGCTGCCTTTAAGAGTGGACCCCATCTGCCGCCTGAGTTCGCACTTCCAACAGAGCCTGTGAGCGGGGACTTCATCGCCATCACATGATATCTGCCGCCGGTCGGAAAACTGGTACCTGTCGCAGGTCCTGTCGCGAAGACGATGATGTTATCAGGACCAAGTGCATCGACATCGGGCTTTAGCTCGTCATAAATAATCGTAAGCCCGAGTCCCTTACCTCCAAGGAACTTACGTGCGGTTTTTTCATCGATAGATCTGTCAGCAAGTCTGTGGGTGTTCAGATCTACATCCAGAATCTTTTCCATATATCCGTTCATAGCTACACCTCCTGACTGTTCTTTGCAACTCATATACGAGATGCTGTGTGTAACTGCGTGGAGGGAGTGATAAGATTATTGGTGTCCCGTGGGCGTCAACTTGTGTTGTTCGGATCCGGTATTTTTCGACTCGACAGGAAGAAATTATGGCTCTTTGGTACTTCCCGTGAAATGTATCTGGACTGTATCACACTACAAAACAAAACCATTACCAGACGCTTCGATATGTGGTAAATCCGAAAAAGTTGAGAGTCGATCTGAAAAAATTATGGATTGGGCGAAGGAAAAGCTTTTTATACAGGGTTACAATGTAACCATCTATAAAACGGGAAAATGTGTTGTTAGTCCGAGTAGATGATTATGTTTATGATAGAGTGAAAGAAATAGTGGACGATTCAAGAGATTTAGGTATTGCGAATTCGGAATGTATATATACAATACTTAAAGCGTTCTTTGGAGTAAACAATCCCCCAAAAGACTTTGAAAAGGTCAGAGAACTTACCATAAAGATGAGGAAGGCTTTGTTCCGACTTTTGTAAGAAACAGTTATTTGGATGGTTACACTGTAACCAACCATAAAATACTGGGACCAGTATCAATTTGGGGCACTGGGGGTCCGACCGAAAAATCCAGTAACACTGACCGGGATCCGGGATGCCCAATAGCGCATGTTCCAAACCGGCACCT
>DAOUXE010000141.1 GCA_030666765.1 Methanosarcinales archaeon | reverse complement strand
TATAAGTTTAATCACTTCGATTACTTCAACTCCTTTCAATACCCCTTTGAATCCGGGTGCAAACGTTCCAGATAGGGTTATCCAGACTGCGATCCACCCTTTTTTTCAGCAAATGTTCTATAGGGCGTGCCCACCACGTTTCCTTGCCATACTCATCTTTTTGCGACTTCGTACCCTCTTGTTCGCCCACATTCGTAGACCTTTGGTTTGGGTGTTAAGCACCAACCGTTCCGCTATATTGAAACACAATCGCGTTTACCGGGTCTTCTTCCATAGTTCAAATTTTAATAAAATCTGGTTTGTAATCGCTCCTTTTCCAGTCGTTTGTATCATCGTTTTGTGGCTCGATTATTTTTATCTTGCCATCGCAATATGCACTACAAAATTCGTGATATCCTGCCGGTGTATCACCCCAGCATTCACCATAAACAAGATTTCCAACGACTTTGTGCGCCCTGCAGTAACTCTCTACCGCGAAATTGTCGCAGTCCTATATATCTTCAACCCATCGCATCTGATCGAGTGAATCTTCCTTTAGCCATCGTAACAATTCGTCATAGCTTACGTGCTTGTATGCCGCATCTGCAATGTAAATACGTGCATCCGGGTATGCGCTGCTGATTACACGCATGAGTTCACTTCCGGAAATATCATGCGTCTCTTTGAACGTGAAAAGCGGTTGTTGACCACGTGTAGGTTGTTGACCACGTGTAGGTTGTTGACCACGTGTAGGTTGTTGACCACGTGTAGGTTGTTGACCACGTGTAGGTTGTTGATCGCGTATATGGGGTTGCAGTATCCTTTTAATCCAATCCAGCATAATTTCCCCCTCCTCTATACTCAGTCATCAAAGCCCGTACCTGGTACAGAGCCCACGTAGGGCGACTTCATGCCGTTTATCGCACCATCCACGCCGGTAGATTCATCCGCAGTCATACCAGCAGTGGTACTGCCATCCGCTATCGGATAGCATCGCCCCATGCCATGATCAATACTGCCATGATACTTAAGTATAGCGGTCTTGTGGACGACACTTTTTATGGTATCTACAATTTTAGACATGTTGCGAAACAACCCCTTACACAAGAATCGTGCACTCCACCTTCACGTACAGCACCTCCAATTCAGCAGAACAACAGAAGGATAATTCCACAACCCAATAGGATACCAACATAACTTTGTGATAAAATCAGCACCAAGAGATGGCTGCGCCGATGCTGCGCAGCCATCTGTAAGCACCTGCTATCATACCGGCAAGGTTCGTCTACGAGATACTTTCAACTCGAATTACCAGAGAGCCATAATATTTTGCAGGATGGTGTGCGTGCACAGATCGCAATTGACAATAACCCCGTCCATCCCCGTAGCATCACGACAATCACTCTTCATGTAGATCGCATTCCCAAGAAGATACAGCACTGAAAAGACCTCCTTCACATCAGCATCCGGCGGCGCAAAAGAGAGACTCTCCAGATCAAAGATATCCCGAAGTTCCAGTTCCAGCGGCGAATTGCAGAACTGTGTACACAGAGGTGGCTTCTCGTGATAGAATCGTGCCGTGTGGCAACTCCGCGCATAAGCTACCACCGCGTACCCGAAATGCGCATAAACAGCAAAGTCGAGCCTCCTTGCCGCCGCAACCGTCCGGGGCAGGAGATCGATCTCGATTCCCTCGATGCCCATGTTTTTTAGGAGGGTGCAGGTTCTCGAATAGTTGAGGTTGGTCCGGAGGTACGCATCCCTCACATAGTCGCTCTCGTCCCGCAGGATGTGATCCACCCACGGGCACGCCTCTGAGGTGTGTACGATGCCCCGTCCCGCAACAGGGCGATCGATCTCGCAGGAGTAGAGGATTCCGAGATCGTTTACGACGGTGCGAAGGTTTTTGATGCCGAGATCTACGACCTCGCTCACATATCCGCATACGCGATCGAAGTGCTTCTGTGGCGTTATTGGGGTGATCAGCGTCACACCATCGATGCAGTCGAGGTCGGATACTTGTGCGATCTCCGGGGTCGTGGGCAGTTTGTGTACGCACGCTTCGCTACCAACCCCGATCCTGACGCCCGAACCGATATCTGCATCTTCGATCAACCCGGTGATCGATTCGATCTTCGAATAATCAGATGTTCTCAGTTCAATCATTGTAATCACACGTACGAATCAGTAATAGGTGTTTCAAGGTACTTGCATCTCCTCTGCTCGCATAACATCTGCCAGAAAGGCTCTTCTGCGAGCACATACTCGTGGATCGCGTCTCCGTCGCCACCGCTGAGCGCGAGGTCGATACACCTCCGGTATATCTGCACGATCTCCCGGATCATCTCAGGATTCATGCCCCTTCCAACGATCTTAAGTGCGCTCACCCCTATCTCGAGCAGGTCAGGGATGCTGCAGAGCGAGCAGTCCGTGCCCGCATCGAGGATCGGGTGCACCCGCTCTACCTTGCCGCCGACATGATAGTTCGCACGGCACGGAAGTCCTAGATTGATGCTCTCGCCCGCGCTGTGGATGAGGTGGCATGTTCCATTGATATTCGAGCATCCGAACTGCCCGAATATCTCGAGGTCGACTCCACTCTCTGATAGTGCCCTGATCTCAGCAAGTTCCATCTTAAACGGCAGCACGATCTTGCTTGCACCCAAATCCTGCAGGAGTTCGATCTGCCCGCGATTAAACGTGTTTAAGAGCACACTTGCATGAACCGGCAGCCCCGAATCCATCTCCTTGATTAGCTGCATAGCACCAAGTTCGCCTACGATCAGCGCATCCACGCCCGCATCCACGCCAGCCATGACGTGTGATACGAACATCTCTTCGAGTTCGTCGCTAAGAAATGGGGTGTTCACTGTGTAATCCACCAGAATTCCACGCTCGTGTGCAAACTCTACGACCCTTTCGAGTTCCGATAGTGTGGGCACGTTGCAGCCACGCCCACGTCCCGAGAGATTTAGGTTCACAAAGTTCTCGTTCTCAAGTCCGAGATAGATCTCGTCCGCTCCGGCTTCGATCACGCCGGTGGCAGTCTCGAATGAATCCGCCGGCGCCATGAGGTTCATTGTCTCACCCATGTTTCATGATCATAGCCGGGTGCTCAAAAAGATGTTGATTGCGAGATGTTTGCGGACAGTCTTAATCAAGATTGGAGCGACATTTGGAGGGGATAAATTTGAGATTCAAGAGAGAAGAGAACCAAAAGGAGCGTCTGGCATTCATAAAACGTTACAGCGAGTGGGTAAAATCGGTATCGAATGAAATATGGTGCAAACAACAGGCAGTTCTCATCAACCGTTTCCTCATGGGTTCAAAGGATTTTCAACTGGATCGTAAGGAGTATCTGATGATGAAGAACCGCTCAAAAACGGCGTACCCGCTCCGTAACCCGCCAGAACACAACGTCCGTGCGTGAATTTGACGATCCGAACGAGTTCCTTGCGTGTGGGCACGTTGCAGCCACGTCCCGAGAGTTTCAGGTTCACAACGTGTGCATGATCAGAAATATCCTTTTGCCGTCCGATATTCAATTTTTTTCAGGTAATCAGTATCTTTTGCTACTTTATCTCGTATCGTATTCAGTAGGGTGGCATTTATCGCAGCTGGTGGGTATTCAGGGTCTATTTCAAGTGCTTTGTTGAAACACATCTCAGCTTCGTCAAACTCCCCTCTGAAGAGGTGGACAATCCCGAGATTGCCATAAGCCTTCTCGGATTGCTCATCGATACTCACGATATATTCAAATTCATCGAGCGCTTGGTTCCAGTCCTTATCATCCATATATGCAACCCCGCGGTTGAACCGATCTCCAAGTGCAAGGTATGTCTCGGAATCGAGATATGGCTTCTCAGAGATCGCAATCTCCAGGAATTCCGCGATAGTCTCACTCATTTCATCCACCGCGTCTTCTGCATCAGAAGGAACCCCAACCGCCCTCGCCTTGTCCAGATACCTTATGGCATCCACCACATTCCCGTTTTTGAGATGCATGCCTGCCAGATTATACCAGTGGCGCCATTCCCATGGCGCATCGTTTGCAGCCTTCTCAGAATATGTCCGCGCATCGTCAAAACGCCCCAATCCCGCACAAGAAGCCGCCATAAGTGAATAAACATCAGCCATATCCGGATAATCTTTTGGAATCTTTTGGAGGGTCTTGATCGCTTTTTTAAACTTATTACGTTCTATGAAACGTGCAGCTTTATCATGAAGTTTATCGCACGCGTCCAGATCCATCTTTGTTCCAGTCATTAGCGGGTGATTCGCATCATACCCATTCCCTGAATCAAGATCTCTGGCATGTGCACGCCTTATATGTTCTGACATATTTTCTGTTTTGATGCTTGTGCCGCAAATCGGGCACCTTGTGAATTTTTTCATCGTACCTCTCGATCCTTGAGTGAATGTTTATGTGCTGTGATCTCTGAGTATTATATGCTTCGTGTGGCAATGATGGCTACGGTGAATGGTGAACCACCCGGAAAGGATTCTGATGTGATGGCGTATCTACAGGTAACCTCTACACATACTTCCCAAACAAAGACGATCTATTCTGCGCTCTCGTTGCGCCCACTGAAAAATTGCCCAAATATATATGATTTTCATCACCCCAGAGGTATACTGGAAAAACCTCTAGTTGAAACGATTAATATATCTTCAGTATCGAAAGTATATTGTGGATTGATGTGATCGGTTTTCACACTCTGCCAATCAAATACTGAAGACATACATCCGATAGACTCAAAAAATGCTTTCAGATGGCGACGGATGAAGTGAGACACTGTCTGAAAACGGGTAAACACATCAAAAAACCCGGAAAAGATGGAGATATCGGG
>DAOUXE010000095.1 GCA_030666765.1 Methanosarcinales archaeon | reverse complement strand
GTAATCTCGTGGTTTTTCCACCTCAGCTAAATATGTATGTAGAATGTGAACGAATGATGATTGAGCCAAATAACAAAGGAGATCGATATCTCCGAAGCTATTACCTGCGGCACCTAACCCGAGATTGAGATCAGGTGATCCACGATATCCCTGGTGACATCCGCGCCACACGCGTCGTATATCCCTTTCCCTGATGGCGTGCCATTGACCTCAAGGATCAGAAAACCGTCATCGGTTTCCGCGATGTCCACGCCTGCAAAAGCGGTGCCGATAACCTCGGATGCCAGAATAACCACCTCTTCCTGCTCTGAATTAAGCACACACCGCTCTGGTTTTCCGCCCTGGCTCAGGTTGGTGATCCATCCGTTCCGGGCGTACCGATAGATCGCGCCAGCGACATGGTCTCCTACAACGAATGCCCGTATATCCCTCTCAAGCGGTATGAACTCCTGAAGATACAGTACGCCCCTTTCAGAGAGTATCTCTTCTGCTGTTTCGCGATTTAAGTCACAGAGGTCAGAACCGCTCTGGAAACGTCTGATTCCGATACCTTTATACCCATAGATCGGTTTTGTAACTGTCTCGCCCCACCTATCGAACGTATCCATCGCAACATCGACATCAGAGGTGACAACCGTCTCCGGCACTGGAAGACCTGCCTTTTTCAACAGATGGAGTGAATAGTACTTGTTTGCAGCGTTCTGAATCGATTCTGACGTGTTTATTACCGGTATATTCTTTTCAAGGATTCGCAACAGGTCAAACTTGAATGAGACTTCCTCGAATGCGCCAGCACCGAGATCGCGCACGATGACGGCATCTACGTCACCTAGTGCGGAACAATCAAACGCGTACGATGCGATCTCGCTCAACCTGAACGGGACCGGCTCTGCGCCCCGCTTCCGTACCGACCTGACAAGAGCGCGGGCGGTCCAGTCGTTCTGGTCAGTTATTGCAATGCCAATATTCATTGCTATCGCAGCCGGATCGGCGTTACTTCCTTGTCGATGACATAGATACTGTCGATGAAGCGGACGATTCCTGATCCGGATCCCATCACGACCGACCGCAGTCTTGCACCATCGTTCTCAAAGAAGTTGACACCATGGAAGAGATCGCTCTCTGTCACACCTGTTGCCGAGAATATGATATCCTTTCCGGGAGCTAAGTCTTCGGTGTAGAGAATCTTAGTAAGGTTAGTGATACCCATTTTAAGCAATCTCGGCGAGAATTTCTCGAATTCCTTCTTTATCTCCCCCTCACTCTTCCGGTTCGCCTTTGCCGGCAGGATGAATCTGCCGATGATCTTTCCGCCGGTAGTCCGAAGCGCGGCTGCGGTCAGCACACCCTCTGGTGCCGCGCCAATGCCCATGCCGACATGGACGTTGGTGCCGCGGATGCCTGCTGCTACGCCCGGCATCAGATCGCCGTCCGTGACAAGACGCACCGTCGCACCGAGATCGCGCAGTTCTTTTATCAGTTCCTTGTGCCTGGGTCTGTCGAGTACCACCACAATTAAGTCCTCGACATTGCGGTGCAGCGCATCTGCAACGATACCAAGGTTGTGTTCAACAGGGGCATCGATATCAAGCCGTTTCCCGCTCGTCTTCTCATACCGCACCACCTCAGGACCAACGATCAGTTTATCCAGATAGATGTCGGGCGCGTACCTGAGACCGCCTGCCTCGGACATCGCCATCACCGCGGCCGCTCCGAACTGATTCTCTGCTGCAAGATTTGTGCCCTCGAGCGGATCGACCGCGATATCGACCTTGGGACCCTTTCCGGTTCCGACCTTCTCGCCGATATATAGCATCGGAGCCTCATCTCGCTCGCCCTCTCCGATGACGACTTTACCATCAATATCGAACCGTGCCAGCACTCTGCGCATCGCCTCGACCGCGGCATCGTCCGCGGCATGTCGGTCCCCAAGACCAATCCATCGTGCAGAAGCAACCGCTCCAGCCTCAGTCACCTTCAAGATCTTCAGAAACAGATCCTTTTCGAGCTCGCCCATCTGCGCGATCATCGTTTCGGGGACGCCAACGCTTCCACTCGCATCTCTGGTTGTTATTGGCATGGGTGACACTCTGTTTCTGCGAACTATAACTTTGTCGATTCGTTTACCGCCAGGGATCGCGGTGGCGGGTCGCGCGGGTTTTAAGAACTAACACCGTTCATCTTTACATCCGAGTTGTATAATCATGCATTTCAACGCATTCACTGTTCCGGATATCCCGCTTGTTGAGAGGGGGGATGACCTTGCAGAGATCATCTGCAAGAATATCCGCCTCTGCGACCACGACATCGTAGTCATCGCGTCCACAGTCGTTGCAAAGGCGGAGGGTAGGGTTACTCCACTTGCGGCCATTGCGCCGTCTAACCGCGCTATCACAATCGCAGAGCGAAATGAAGGCGATCCCAGAGTTGTTCAGGCGGTTCTCGACGAGAGTGAAGATATCATTCTGGAGTCGCCGTTTCTCCTCGTGAAGACCCGAAACGACAACATCTGTGTGAACGCTGGCATCGATGGATCGAATATCGATTCCGGCCGGATTGTACTGCTGCCAGAGGATCCTGACGGAAGCGCAAAAAACATCAGGGAAGCTATATTCTCCATTACTGCTAAGACCGTTAGCGTGATCATCACAGACACCAACGGGCGTGCGTTCCGTGGCGGGCAGATCGGGGTTGCAATCGGGATCTCAGGGATCACTCCGACCAGGGACTGGCGCGGATCGCGCGATCTCTTTGGTAACGTGCTTGAAGTGGCGAACGAGGCGATCGTGGACGAGATCGCTGCAACAGCAAACCTGCTCTTTGGGGAGGGGTCTGACGGCACGCCGGTCGTTGTGGTTCGTGGGCTTGATTTCTATGTAAAAGCAGAAGGGGTTAGAGAGCTCTACTTCCCTGAATCTGACGATGTGGTCCGGGACGCGCTTGTACGCGGCTGATTCCAGGGGATTTTGCGGATAAATGGATTACGATTCGCCTAACTTGACAGCCCATCCGCCGCGTAACCTATAAATATCACGCATCAATAACATGGCATCATGCATCTGATCATCACAGAGAAACACAATACTGCAAAGAGAATCGCAGGCATCCTCTTTGGCAGTGCCTCAAAGATGGTCCGGGTAAACGGGGTGAACACGTACGGATCAGGGGATGAGGTGGTAATCGGGCTGAGCGGGCATGTGGTCGGCGTCGATTTTCCTGAGGAATACAATAGCTGGCAGAAGACCGATGCACGCGATCTCATCCATGCGGATATCGTAACAGTCCCGGACAGGAGAAATACCAAGATCGTGTCCGCACTCAAGACACTCGGAAAAAAAGCAGATACCGTAACGATAGCGACCGATTATGACCGGGAAGGGGAATTGATCGGTGTAGAGGCTCTAAACATAGTAAAAGGGGCACATCCAAAGATCAAAGCAGACAGGGCACGATACAGCGCAATCACACCAAGCGAGATCAAGAACACATTTAAAAATCTTACAGAGATCGATTTCAACCTTGCAGCGGCAGGGGAGTCGCGCCAGGTCATCGATCTAGTATGGGGCGCCGCACTGACAAGATACCTCTCAGTCACCTCAAAGCGGCTCGGAAAGCGGTTCCTATCCGTAGGAAGGGTTCAATCCCCGACCCTTGCCCTGATCGTGGATCGGGAGAAGGAGCGGGAAGCGTTCGTCCCTAAACCGTACTGGGAACTCTACGCAGCCCACAAGGAGGGGTTTACGTCGAAGCACAGGAAGGGTCGCTTCTGGGATAAGGAAGAGTTCGATCAGGTACTTTCAAAGGTTATGAGTGCGAAGGAGGGGACAGTTTCCGATGTGAAGAAGGGGAAACGGACAGAAAACCCGCCAACTCCATTTAACACCACCGAATTCATAAGGGCCGCGAGCAGAATCGGACTCAGTCCCGCGAATGCGATGCGGATCGCAGAGAGCCTGTATACAAACGGATTCATATCCTATCCCCGGACCGACAACACGGTTTATCCGGAGAGTCTTGACCTTAAAGAGCTTGTATCGATGTTTCTCAAAAGCGAATTCGGGGAGTATGCCTCGAAATTGCTTAAGAAACCACTCAAGCCGACTTCCGGAAAAAAAGAGAGTACCGACCACCCGCCGATACATCCTGCATCGCTTGCAACCAGAAAACAGTTGAAAGACGATGAATGGAAGGTTTACGAACTTGTTGTTCGCAGATTCTTTGCTACGTTCGCAGATTCGGCTATCTGGAAGACGCTTCGAGTCATTATCGATATAAAAGAAGAGGATTTTGTCGCAAACGGCGCAGTCCTCGTTGAGCCCGGATGGCGATACTACTACCCGTATCACGAATCAGATGACCGGATACTGCCTGATCTGAAAGCAGGACAGGTGCTCGGCATCGAGAAGTTTGAGACGGAGAGCAAGACTACGAAACCGCCTGGAAGATACGGTCAGGCAAGACTTATAAAGGTGATGGAGGATCTGGGGCTTGGAACGAAATCGACCAGGCATGAGATCATCCAGAAGTTATATGATCGGGCGTACGTTCACGGAACTCCAATCCAGCCGACGAAGACCGCCTATTCAGTAGTTGACACGCTTGAGAAGTATGCAAAGATGGTTGTCGTCCCTGACATGACGAGTAAACTCGAAGGAGACATGTCCAACATCGCAGACGGGAAGATAACCGAAGACGCTGTGATAACAGAGTCAAAAGAGATGCTCGATTCCATTTTTGATGATCTGGTGACGAACAAGGAGAGGATCGCAGAGGGCTTGCGCGACGGGCTCTACACTGACACCGTGGTCGGTCCATGCCCTAAATGCGGCGCTGATATGGTGGTGCGCCCATCACGGTTCGGCATGTTCATCGGATGTACCGGCTATCCCGACTGCAAGTTCGCGCTCTCGATTCCGTCCTCGAAGTACGGGATGGTGATCGTTACTGACAAGGTCTGCGAGGATCATAATCTGCACCACCTGATGATCGCAAGAGCTGGAAAACGACCGATCGATGTAGGATGCCCGTATTGCAACCAGCTGAAGTGGGAAGAAGCCGAAAAAGCCGGAAACGATCCGGTGGTCGGACCCTGCCCTGAATGCGGATCCGATCTCGTAGCCAAGATGTCGAGAAGCGGTGGCAGGTTCATCAAGTGCACCAATCAGGATGAGAGTTGCAAGTTCACGCTGCCGCTGCCGCCACCGCGGTACGGCGAACTGGTCATAACCGATACGACCTGCGAGATGCACAAAGGCTTGCATCACGTCCATGTCGTGCGGGAGGGCGCCCGCCCCTGGGAGATCGGATGCCCGTACTGTAGTTTCATCGAGCTACAGAAGAACAAGGAGAGTGCCAAGACCAAAGGCGGCAAAACGAGCAGGAAAACCGGTGCTAAAAGTAAAAGTAAAAGTAAAAAAGCAGCGGCAGGGAAAGGGAAGAAAGGGGGCTTGACTGATGTCGCAGGCATCGGAGATGCAATTGCAAAGCAGCTGCAAGCGGCAGGCATAAAGACACAAGCCGATCTGGCTGCGGCTGATGCCGAAGAACTATCTGGTAAACTAGTCAAAGTCAGCAAGAAGAGAATTATTGGCTGGCAAAGTATCGTTTAGTTTCGGGCTACCTTCGTAGAATAAGCTTGG
>DAOUXE010000278.1 GCA_030666765.1 Methanosarcinales archaeon | reverse complement strand
TTTTTTTTGGAATATTGACTGGAATGGGTGCGGCAACCGCGCTTGATCGTTACGGGGATATAAATCGATGGTTAAACCGAAACGCAGGATATAAGAAAGTAGTATATACTTATGTAACTATACCAATTTCTCCGCAGTGATAACACTTCGATCCGCAACTGTTGGTATCTGTTTTATTTCAGAAAATCCGGTTTCATCCAACATCCCTTCCATTTCGGATATTGAATAGCATCTCCCTTCAGTTGAAAACATCAATAGGACGGAATACTCTGCTACTGACAAAGGACCGTTTTTTTCTGCATTCAGATGTGCATCATGGATCATTATCCTGCCACCCGGATTTAGACTCCTGTACGAATTTCCAAGTAGTGTTTTGACCTCTTTGATATCCCAATCGTGCAGGACGTTAGAGAAGAGATGAAGATCAAAACCACCGGGAAACTCGTCTTTAAACATGTCTCCGGAGATTACCCCGATTTTATCTGACATTTTTCTTTTGTTTATCGAACGTTTGGCAATACGGTCAACAGGTGGTTTTTCAAGGATGGATGCAGTAAGGTGGGGTTGTTGCGACACTATAGCCGATGAATAGATTCCAGATGCTCCTGCGATGTCCAGTAGTCTGCTGTACCCTGATAGATCAATCGTTTTTGCAAGAACCGGGGCAAGATACGCACCACGACTATCCATTCCTTCTGTGAACGCTTCCGCAAATTTATCATCCTCCATCGCAAGTGACCACTCTTTTTCATCCTTCTTTGCGCCCCAGTTTGCAGGTTTACCGGTCTTTAAAACCTTTAACATCTCATCGCAAGTGGGTCTTCCCTCTAATGATGAGATATACGGTCCCAAAAACCACGGGGACGACTCGATCAGGTGATCTTTTGAAAGTTCAGTCGGATGATACAGATCTTCCTTTTCTTCTATCAGGTCCAGTGACTTGAAAAGGGTAAGCATCACATCCGTGGGCCTCTCTTCAATCTGCAATGAGGAACAGACTTCCTGCAGATCTGCCGGATTCTTATCAAGCCATGAAAATAGATCGAGATGGGCAACTGCGGTTATAAACAAGTCCGCAGAATATACACTGTCCCTCAATCTAAGGAGATTGCTCGGGTCGGTCGATGGAACCTCGGTCAAATTTTCTAAAATCATCGTATACCTCTTGTCGCTCTTCTTTTTCTTTAAATCTTTCTATCCGCACATACAACGCCCCATTCACACCTCACCACCACAGTATCTGCCTTAACTCTTCTCTCCTTGCATCGTTTGTGGAGTCCACGCCCCCGTCCGGCTCCACGACCGAGACGATGATCCCGAAGCGATCAGCACCCCCGCGATCAGCGTCGGACAGCCGGAAGTCGCCTTGCATGTGGGAGTGGATCAGTTCTACGGTGCCCTCGATGTCAGGTACGTACACCTGCCGATCCTGCAGATTCCGCCGCCTCTGCCGGTAGCCCACATAGAGTTCGAGCATAGTAACCCCAATTATGGAATTTCTGCTCCCGACCAGAATGTCGCTTATCGCCTGCTGCTCGCCCTCGCGGTGCAGCACGAGAAACCCGGACTCCAGCTTCTCGTTTTTGGCGATACCGATCATTTCCCGTAGGCATTCCTCGAGACTTAGCCCTTTCGTCGGTATCGCCCGGCTAAAGTCCGCCGGCGTTCGGGATATCTGACCCGAGAGATAAGGACTAACCGAGTCCCGGTTTATGATATCCCCGACTCTCGCGCCCTGGATTCCCCAAATGTTCGACTCCACTCCGAATCGCTGCTCCTTTAGGAGGAGCATCTCAAGCCTTGCAGCGGCATCCTTATGCCGGTTCATGCGCCGCTCCCGAAGATCCTCTGAACCGGCAACAACCTCGATCACAGTGACCCCTATAACGTCACCAGCAAGTTCTGTTATCCGTGAGACTAGCACATCCTCCCCAAGTTCCATGACATCAAAGACACCTTCGATCGTGGCTTTAAGTGCATCATACATGCTCACGTCCACGTATATGACTCCATCCGCGCACTTTATTGGCAGTTTCTTATGTTCTACCACCACCTGTTGCATGACCTCCATTGCGTCCCTTCGAAGCAGTATCACAGGCTGGGAACTCCTGACTCTACCTTCGAAGATCGCGCCCACCCGGCTGTCGATGAGTTCGATTGCAAGCGTGGTCTTGCCGCTTCCCTGTGGACCAAGGAGGATTATCAGGGGGTGGCGGTCGAGTTCGGATGAGAGAGCTCTCTCTGCTCCCCTCCGGTCTAGTTTTGAGGTGTTGATGACTGTCATAATGGTAAACTGCACTGTTACGATGCGAACATCGATAGCCAGAGATAATAAACCTGTTCCACGCAGGGGCAGATCTATCAAAGATGCTTACGAATCTTATAATCCGAACCGTTAAATACCGTTTCTGCACAACTAATTCTAGTGAGCCAAATAACGGTTGGAATCATAAGCTGACATTCCGCATCTGTTTTTGCAAAAAGATCTATTTTTGCAAATGGTGGATAGTGGCTACTGATTGTGATTTTGGAGTTTTTAAGATAATCACTTTAGTATAATTCATATTTTTGCATAAATATGTAAAGCAGTCCATGTTGAAATCGGCTGGTTCTACCGGATTCTGTGGTTCTC
>DAOUXE010000038.1 GCA_030666765.1 Methanosarcinales archaeon | reverse complement strand
CCTGCTCGCTCACGCAGGCGCGCTTGAGCGGGATTTTGACCGGCTGAGCGGCGCGTACACGCGCACAAACAGAAGCCCACTTGGCGCGGCTGCATTCGCAGGGACCGGATTTCCTATAAACCGGGCGCGGACTTCAGAGCTGCTCGGCTTTGATGGTGTCATTGAGAACTCGATGGATGCTGTGAGCGCACGCGATTTTTCAATCGAGTCTGTTTCCGCGTCTGCGCTTCTCATGACCAATCTGAGCCGCATCGCATCGGAACTGATCCTCTGGTCCACATCCGAGTTTGATTTCGTCACGATCGATGACCGATATGCTTCCACTTCCTCGATCATGCCGCAGAAGAAGAATCCCGACGTTGCCGAATTGGTGCGCGGGAAGGCAGGCAGTGTGATCGCCGCCGCTGTTGGCATCCTCACAATCACAAAAGCGCTTCCACAGAGTTACAACCGGGATCTGCAGGAGGCGACCCCTCATCTCTGGAGCGCGGTCTCCGATACGCTTGCAAGCATCCGCATGACCGCCGGGATGATCGATACGATGGAGGTGTACCGGGAAAATCTTCTGAGACAGGCAACAGCGGGATTTGCCATGGCAACCGAACTTGCGGACACACTTGTCAGGTCGTGCGGGATCTCGTTTCGGACGGCGCACCAGATCGTCGGGACGCTTGCACGGGCGGGTAGTCAACCATCACTCGTTGCGATCGATGAGATCGGGCTATCGCTAACAGGCAAGCGCATGAGCGATCTCGGTCTCGATGAACAGGTGATCTCGGATGCGCTCGATCCGGTGGCGAGCATCCGTACCCGCAAAAGTGGCGGTCCTGCTCCTGATGATATGCTGCGGGTGGCTCGGGTCTTTGAGGAAAAGTTGCAGGAGGATGCTGCTCTGCTCGATTTGCGGTGTGGGCGGGTGGAAGAAGCGATGGAGATGCTTCGGCATACACTTCAAAAAGTATGAAAACCCCTACCCGGTCTTTCTGAAAAATGTACGTAGAACCCTCAATCAGTGTTCACCAGTGTTAATCTGTGTCTAAAAGCCATATAATCCACAGATTAACACATGAGCGCCGATTTTGTCCGAAACGCCATAAGGCATGACAGTCCTGTGATGCAAAAGGTACTTATGGACATATAGCATGTGTGGAATGCAATAGCGGAGTTGTTAGTATGACAAGATATTCCCACCTGCTCAAAACACGCAATCGTTTTGCGAACGGTGATCTTTGGCGCGGGCGTGCTTGCGTGCGCGGGTACGGTGGCGGGCGAGGGGCTGGGAGCGTTTTGCATGATAGCTCAGGGAATGAGAATAAGGGGTGAGTCACGGCACAAGCTGGGGCGCAGGTAGGTTGTAGGGAAGCCATTTATGATAATATGGAGAATCGATTAGGAGGGTAACAATGAGGCGAATCGAATTTCATAATAGGGAACAAGAGACGAAAGAGATCATGGATATCCTGGATTCCGAGCCATCCTTGATCACGTTTGTCTATGGACCGATCAACAGCGGAAAGACGGAACTTATCACTAATTTGATAAAAAACCTGCCCAAAAGCCAGAAAGTGTTCTATATAAACCTGAGAGGAAGGCTCATCAGCAATTACGATGAATTCATAAGAGTTCTCTTTGACGTAGAGCACGAGGCAAGATATGAGCGGATAAAGGAGTTTCTCAAACCTGTGGTGAATGTTCTGCCAGAGAGCTACTCCGGAATTCCAATACCAAAAGACCTGTTTCTAAAGTTATTCAAGGAAAAAGAGGTAGAAGACGCTTTTGTTTATATAGAAACAGTCCTTCGAGCTTTTTACAAAAACGATCAGAATCCTGTGCTTGTGATTGACGAGTTGCAGGTGATAGGGGATTTGAAGATCGATGGATTTCTGATTTACAAATTGTTCAACTTTTTTATCCGACTGACAAAGGAGTTGCATCTGGCGCATGTCTTCGTGATCTCATCCGATTCACTCTTCATCGAGCGAGTTTACAGCGAGGCGATGCTGGAAGGCAGGTGCAGGTATCTGCTGGTGGATGATTTTGATCGTGAGACGACAACCGCGTTTTTGGAGAAGAATGGTTTTACCGATGGTGAGAAGAGTCTGGCATGGGAATACTGCGGCGGAAAGCCCGTATGTCTGGTTGAGTTGATAAACCGGAAGTTTGGAGGCAGGAATGTGAAAGAAAAGTGTGAGGATGCTCTTAACATAAGGGTGAGTCAGCTAAGGGATTTGCTTGATTTGCTTGGTTACGTAAAGCCGCAAGTGATGTTAGAGAATGAAAAATATGCTGTGGAGCGAGAACACGTTGTTGGAATACTAAAGGATTTCGTAGACCGGGACATTGTGAATTTTGAGGGGCACCGACCTGAAAAGCAGTTCATGATCAATAAAAACATCCTGTTTCTTGACCCGAAAAATGGGAAGGTACGACCGCAGTCGAAACTAAATCTGCTCGCGATCCGGGAGGTGATGCGTGATGCACAGAATTGGGATGGCTCTGCAGGTTGAGGAGGCGGCAGCATGACCCGATCAGTGTCCGCGATCGCGATGCTGGTGGCTGCGGCGGTCATGGCGATGGTGGTGTGCTGCCGGGGGGGTGGATGAGACGCGGAGACGTGATTTAGGAGAAGAATATGCGGCGAATTGAATTTCATGATAGGGCAAAGGAGAAACAAGAGATCGGGGATATTTTAGGTGCAGAACCATCGCTGATCACGTTTGTCTGCGGACCGATAAACAGTGGAAAGACCACGTTGATCACTCATCTGATCGAAGAACTGCCAGCCGATTATGTTGTCTTCTACATAAATCTCAGAACCAAATTATTATCGAGTTACGGTGATTTCATTGAATCGTTGTTTGAGATGGAGATAGAGACTGGTGGGGCGATTAAGAAGGGGAAAGAGACACTCGCAGAACTGGTTTCGGGTGTGACAAAGGTTGCTGGAATACCAATAACCAGAGAGTTTATAGATTACGTTTTCAAGGATAATAAGCCGAAGAATGCGTTTTCGTATATGCTAAAACTTTTTGAAGAGGTGAAAAAGTCGGGCAAGCAGCCGGTACTGGTTTTAGATGAATTGCAAAAGATAGGGGATGTTAAACTGAATGGTCCGCTCATCTACGAACTCTTCAACTTTTTCATAGACCTGACAAAAGAGCTGCATCTGTGTCATGTCTTTGCGGCAACGTCAGACTCGCTTTTTATCGAGCAGGTTTACAGTCAGGCGATGCTGGAGGGGAGGTGCAGGTATCTACTGGTGGATGATTTTGATCGGGAGACGACTATGAATTTTTTAGACAAATACAACTTTAGTGATGCGGAAAAAGAAGCTGCGTGGGACTTTTGTGGTGGCAAACCGGTGTGTCTGGTTGAACTCGTTAACTCTGGAGATCGGGGAAAGAAAGCTTGCGAGATGTTTAATGTGACTTCTGGCAGGATAGAGACAGAACTTAAGGTTGTTAATGAACTGGGAGCTAAAATAAAAATTGGTGACAACATTTGTGACATACACTATCCGAACTTGATCGAGATCTTGCGGAAATTTGTAGAGCGGGATGAGATTAGTATAAACGAAATTGATGAAATATCCAAGCGATATCTTGTTAAAGAGAATATTTTATTCGTGGATCCGCTTTCTAAGATGATAAAGCCGCAGTCGCAACTGAATCTCTCTGCGATCCGGGAGGTGATGCGTGATGCGTAGAATCGGGTTGGCTCTTGGGCTGCTGCTCGTGCTCGCATCTGCGGGCATGCGGACAGTCGCGGTGGCTCGCGGGCAGGAGGATGTAGCATGACCCGATCCGTGTCCGCGATCGCGGTGCTGGTGGCTGCGGCAGTCGTGGCGATGGTGGCATGGGTGGGTGTGGGGGCGGCTGATGACGATGATGGATATCTGAGTTAATCTGTGGCTGATACTATTTTAGCCACAGATTAACACCGATTTCACTGATTACACCCATGTAATCATACACGTATTTGCCGGGTTGGCGCCACGTTTTCAACCGACCAGAACAAATTAAAAAGTCTCGCGGCGATGCACAAGCTCGTCTTGCTACACTTCCGGAGTTTTAGCTCAATACTTGTGTAGGATACTATTATCGTAGTAGAGACATATCTAATCCATAAACAGTAGATATCTACATTACCACTTAATCCGAAGCGGATACGTCCGCCAGATCAGACGCTATCTTCGCATTCATCAGCAGATCATCGATCGTGTTGATCAGCGTTCCAATTCTCGGCGCCGATACCTCGATCGTCAACGTTGCATCAACACACCCCATCTTCATGTTTAAGAGATTGTCAGGAGCAAGCGCCTGCATTACATCCTGAGCATTCGCGCAGGTTATAGCGATCACACCCTGATATTTGTGACTGGAACTCACCATGGCACATCCTTTTTTCCGAGTTTGTATCCGATTATGTTGGTGACCCGATGCATAATCGGGGTGATGATCAGGATTGTCACCACAATCCACTTTGTAAAGTTCAAGAGGAACCATTCCTGCTCAAAAAGATACGCCAGTATCCATGCACCCGCTACGAAATCCAGTTGATCTACGATCGGGAACGGAGCCCCGCGCGCAAGCCCGATTCTCCGCTTCACAAAACTCATTCCGAGATCGCCAAGCAGCGAACCGATCGAGAGACAGAGGATTGCTGCAAGCGTGAATGCTGGAAACGAGATGGGCATGTACGGTGCGATCAGCATCTGAACCAGTCCGATCCCGATTCCAGCCACGGTTCCGGCAAAGAATCCGATGTACGTCTTCCCATCACCAAGTATCCTTCGCCCATCGGTAAAATTCCTGCCGGAATCGATTGCGGTACCGCGCCCGAATAGCGCTGCGCACGGGTTTGGCAGATATGCGGGCAGCATCAGCCAGAGTGCGGTGAGTATGACGGTGAGTATGGTATCGAACACAGACCTGGTATTGACTTCCGGTGCTATAAAATGTTAATAGGGGTGGCACAAAATATCATGCATGACATCCACGAGCTATCTGACTCTCGACGATGTAGCCACAACCGGAAAGACTCTGCTTGTACGGGTCGATCTGAACTCGCCAATGTCTCCGGATGGGACGATTCTGGATGATTCTCGATTTAAAAGCCATCTTCCGACCTTAAACGATCTTATCGATTCGAAGGTCGTGTTGCTCGCGCACCAGAGCAGACCCGGGAAGATCGATTTCACAACCACAAAGGCACATGCACAGCGTCTGGAGCGCCTGTGCAAGCGGACGGTTACGTATGTGGACGATATATTCGGATCTCGTGCGATAGACACGATCCGGTCGATGGAATGCGGCGATATCATCCTGCTTGAGAATGTGCGGTTCTATTCGGAGGAGACTCTCTCCAGATCTCCTGCCGAACATGCAGGAACATGCATGGTGAAGAGCCTTGCTCCGCACGCAGATATGTTCGTGAACGATGCGTTCGCGGTATCGCATAGATCGCAGCTCTCTGTTGTCGGGTTTACCACTGTTCTGCAGCCGGTTGCCGGACGGTTGATGGAGAAGGAGATTAAATCACTGAGTAGGGGGCTTTCAAAGAAAGGGACGGTCTACGTTCTCGGCGGCGTCAAGGCGAACGACTCGATCGATGTTATCGAGAACGTTGCAGCACGTGACGAAGTGGATGCAATTCTTGTAACCGGGCTTGTTGCAAACGTGTTCCTGGCTGCAAGCGGTGCCGATCTCGGCGGTAAGAATCTCAATTTTATAAATTCGATCGGTTGTACTACACAGATCGGACGGGCACGTGAACTACTTGCCGAATACGGCGACAAGATCGAGCTGCCCACCGATCTCGCGGGCGCAAGCCGAGACGATCCTGATAAACGTGTCGAGATACAGGTATCCAAACTGCCGACCGACCTCTCGATCAATGACATCGGAATCGGGACTGCGATTTCTTTTTCAGAGAAGATTAGGAACGCAGATACCGTAATCATGAATGGACCTGCTGGCATCTTCGAAAAGGGTGCTTTCGCACTCGGGACAAAAGAACTTATCCTTGCTGCAACAAAGTCGAAATTCTCAATAATCGGGGGCGGACACATCGCAGCAGAGGCGTACACCCTCGGCATCGAGTCGAAGATCTCGCACATCAGCACAGGCGGCGGTGCGTGCATCGATTTCCTATCCGGGCGCACGCTTCCCGGAATCGAGGCGCTGATGCACAATCCCTTTGTGAAGGGTTAGATGCTGATGGCTGCACTTACTGACCCCCAGCGTGATTTATTTGTATGGATTCCTGTAAAAAGTGGTTAAATCGACGAATGTCACGAATAAACGGATGTCATGAATTTAAATATGGTGTTTGCTGTGCTTGTGCCACAACAGAACAAACGACCTCCAACGACCAGGTGACTCTGGTTATTTCGTTGCAACTCCTTATCAGATACTTGCGCATGTTGCCGAGTAACTACTCCGGTATGCTGATTGGCCTCCCGATTTCGATCATGTACTTTCTGGCAAGAAAAATAACCGCGGGGGGCGCAGAGGAACGCAGAGCATTTAACCATTTATTTTCCATCCGCGTCCCTCTGTGCACTCTGTGGTTAAATTCCCTGTTTGGTTACAGTATGTCCTATGTATCGGGTAGTTCCTGCATAGTGAAGTCCCACGATAGTGGTTCATGCACGAGTGGTTACGTCGTCGATACAATTTTCCCGAACAGACCTCCCGCCAACCGCCATAATCATGACCGAAACATCCCATTGCATCGATAAAACCGCATCAGCAGTCCGTAGATGCGATGTCAGAAGCATCACATGCGTGCCAGGTTACCCGGTAACCGAACTTGCAGAGCGCCTGATAACCGAGGCGGGTGCGAAGTGGTGCTTAAACGAGAAGGTTGCACTCGAGATCGCACTCGGAGCGTCCGCGTCCGGCATCCGGTCGATGGTGATCGTGAAGCATGTCGGCATGAATCTTCTGTCAGATCCGCTCATCACAGCAAGCACGCACAGAATCGGCGCAGGGCTTGTGATCATCGCTGGAGACGACCCGATGGCGGCGGCGTCCCAGAACGAGCAGGATTCCAGGTACTGGGGCTTGATCGCAGAGGTACCCGTGCTCGATCCGAACCCCACAAACCTGCACGATGCGATCTTTGAAGCATACCGCACCAGCGAGACTGTACGCACGCCGGTGATCGTCCGGGTGACGGATCGTGTGCTCACATCGGACTGCGTGGGGGAAAGGAAGGCGCAGACGCTGAACCTGCCAGAACCGTTCGACCGGTCGATCTGGGAATATTCGATGCATGGTAGGCACCAGTTGTTTCACAGGGATACGTATCCGTTGATCGAGGATCTGTCCGAAAGATCGCACCTCAATAGATATGGATACCATGAAGGGAGCGGGTCAGGAGATGGGCAGGTGTGCATCATATCATCCGGCTACGCTTCGACGATCGTCACATCGGTCATACGCCAGAGAGGAATCGAGATGCCGCATATCTCGCTCTCGTTTGTAAGTCCGTTGCCGGTGAAGCGGATAGCAGATTTCATCGGAGGCCAAAGCGTCCTTGTTGTTGAGGAGACAGAGCCGGTGATAGAGGGTCAACTCGGAGCCGGAACTTACAATATTCTCGGAAGGAGGTCAGGACATCTGCCGTATGGGGGTCTGACAGAAGAAGACATCCTCTTTGCGATTAAGAATGTGGATAAAAACGAGATCTCTCTCGATACCGATCCGGAGACGCTATCGAGCCGCGGATACTCTCGAGACATCTGCAAGGACTGTCCGTTCAGACCAATATACGAGGCGGTTAGAGCGATCAAGAAGAGCGGTGGCAGCCGGATGATGGTCGCCGGAGATATGGGCTGCTCGATACGAACTGCGCCGACCGGGGTTGTGGATGTCGCTTACGCGCTCGGTGGTGCGATCGGGGTCGCGTCAGGGATGCCTGTGAAGAGTATCGCCATCATAGGCGATTTCGGTCTCGTCCATTCAGGGTTGCAGGCGCTTATCGATGCGGAATTTAACCAAAGAGACGTTCTGGTGATCGTTCTGGCAAACAGGGTTTCAGCGATGACAGGGGGGCAGAAGGTGCCGGATCCTGAACGGATCATCCGTGCATGTTGCAGCGATGTCGCAGTGATCGATGAGACCGCGGGCGGGCAGGCAATCGAGCAGTTGATCCGGGAGAGGCTTTCTGCAAAGGGTGTGTCTGTGATCGTT